>JAGWVZ010000685.1 GCA_018970625.1 Myxococcales bacterium
ATCAACTCATCGTTGATATGAAGGAGCAGCTTCTGGAGGCCAAAAAGCAGGTCGCTTCGGCCATCGCCGATGAGCGCAAGCTCAACAAACAGTACGAAAACGAACAGCACCTCGCGCGGGAATGGGAAAAGAAGGCCATGATGGCCGTCCGGGCCGGGCGTGACGACCTCGCCGTGGAAGCCCTACAGCGAAAAGAGCAGCATGAAGCCGTCGCCACGGAGTACGGTAAGCAGTGGGATTCCCAAAAGAATGCCACCGACCAGCTCCGCTCGGCCCTGCGGCAGCTCAACGCCAAGATCGAGGAAGCCAAGCGCAAGAAGGACCTGCTGATCGCCCGACAGCGACGCGCCGAGGCCCAGCAGCGCATTCAGGAGACCATGCGCGGGTTCGGCGACACCTCGGCCTTCGAGGCGTTCGACCGCATGGCCGAAAAAGTCGAGCGCATCGAAGCCAACGCCGAAGCGTCTGCCGAGCTGGCAGGCGAGATGCAGCACGCTGACCTCGACGCCAAATTCCGTAGCCTCGAGCAGGAGACCGGAGCCAACGCCGCCCTGCAGTCCCTCAAGGCGCGCATGGGTGTCGCCGCACCTGCTGCAGCACCACCGCTCATCGAATCCGAGGGTGAATCGCAGGCGAAAGAAGAGGAGTTCGACTTCCTGGCCCTCGAACGTGAGCTCGCCGCCGTTCGCACCGTCACCGCAAAGTCCTGATGTACAGGTCGCTCCGACTGCCGTCTGTAGCGCGCGCCGCTTTCGCGCTGGTCACCGCTGTCGTTGCGTTCAGCGGCTGCTCCGCCGACATCGCGCCCCGTGAATGTGAATCCGCTCTGGACTGCCAATCGGGGCAGCTGTGTCAGGCTGGCAGCTGCTTCAATGCCTGCGAAAGCGACGATGCCTGCGGCTTCGGTCGAACCTGCGATCAGGGGCTCTGCGTGCAGGCCACCCGCTGCGCCGAGACCGACGACTGCGCGTTCGGATACGTCTGCGTGGACCCATATTGCGTGCGGCAGCAGGACGAATGCGCGACGGCGCTTGATTGTCCCCCCGGACAGGAGTGCGACCGCGGCGCCTGCGTTCCACGTACGGGCCTCGAGTGCCTCACGCGGGACGATTGCGACGACAACGAGCGGTGCCTCGACAACCTCTGCGTTCCTGCCGACGTAGTCACCGACACCGGCGTGGACGACACCTCGGATGCCGAAGGGCAGGGCGGTAGTGATACCGACGCCGGCACTCCGGAACCCGATGCGGACGTCGCGTCCGACGTGGCCTCGCCACAAGACACGGTGAGCACTCCGGATGCTGCACCCGAGTGTCGCTCGCTGCTCGATTGCCCGCGCGACCAGTTCTGCAATGGAGAAGGCCGCTGCGTACCAAATGACGAGCCCGACGCTGGCCCTGGCACCGACACCGGCGGCACCTGTCAGCCACGCGAAGCGACCTGCGATGTCGCCGCCGACTGCTGTTCCACCCTCTGTGTGCCGCTGGGCGTGGGCTCTGCGGCGGGCGTCTGTACCGAGTTCTGCACCGATTATCGTAGCTGTAACCCCGCCGGGAGCCTGCGCGACTATTTCTGCGCACTCGCAGGGGCGCCCGACGGTGGCACCGTCAATGTCTGCGTTGTATCGGACTGGGAACGTGGCTGCACAGCGGCGAGCGACTGTCTTGGGCAGGCGTGCCTGCGCTCGCGGTCCGATAGCACCTGCAGCTGGCAGTGCTCCCGGTCGTCTGACTGTCCCCCGGGCAGCGTCTGCGGACCCATTGAGACCTCGGGCGGTACGCTGAATTTGTGTACGCCCATTGGCGAAAGTTGCAGCGGTCCCCCGACGGACTGCATGTCGGGCACCTGCCTGACCGACGATGTCACCGGCGACGGCTACTGCAGCCAGTTCTGCGACCCTGGCACTGGCAAAACCTGTCCTTCCGGCTGGCTCTGCAGCGCGCCCGACCCTCGTTTCCCCGCATTGACAGTGTGCACGCTGCCCTGAGCGTCACGCGATGATGGTGGTCATGGTTCCCCCGCCCGAGCCCTCGTTCCCCTCTACCCTTGGCCGTTATGAGCTGGTGGCGCCCTTATCGCAGGGCGGAATGGGAGAGCTTTTTCTGGCGCGACTCGCCGGGGTAGCCGGATGGCACAAGCAGGTCGCCATCAAACGGCTGCTGCCTCATCTGGCCGGAGACGGCGAGTTTCTGGAACGGTTTATTGATGAAGCTCGCATCGCCGTCAGCCTGACCCACGGCAACATCGTCCC
>JAGWVZ010000686.1 GCA_018970625.1 Myxococcales bacterium
CCAATGTAACGCTGGGTCGGAAAGGTCGTGTGGTGCCGATTGAGTTTGTGGTGCGCGCGTATTTGACCGGCTCGACCAGCACCAGCGCCTGGCGTAATTATCAGGCGGGCGTGCGTCAGTATTGTGGTCACACCCTGCCCGACGGCATGGTCAAGAATCAGAGGCTGGCGCGCGCGATTGTAACCCCCACGACCAAGAGCGACGAGCACGACGAGCTGACGTCGGGTGACGAGCTGGTGGAGCGCGGCGTGGTGGACCGTGCAACGTGGCAGCGCATGGAAGAGACAGCGCTGGCCCTGTTTGCGCGAGGTCAGGAAATTGCCGCGAAAAATGGCATGATTCTCGTGGACACCAAATACGAAATGGCGTGGGACGCAGACAACCAGCTCATGGTGGTCGATGAAATACATACGCCCGATTCCAGTCGCTACTGGCTGGCCGATTCGTATGCGGAGCGTTTCGCGGCAGGAAAAGAACCCGAAAATATCGACAAAGAGTTTCTTCGGCTGTGGTTTGTGGAGCATTGCGACCCTTATAACGATGCGGTGCTTCCGGCTGCACCAGCCGAGCTGGTGGTGGAATTATCGGCGCGCTACGCGCAATTGTATGAGCGCATTACAGGGCGCGAGTTTATTCCGGTGACTTCGCCGGCCATTCGTGACCGTCTGAAGGCCAGCCTGCGCGATCTGGGCGCCTGATTTTCGTCAGCATTTACCGGGGCGGCAGAAACCCGGACACCGCCGCCCTGAAACCACTCAGTGCATCATGGTGGACGCGGGGAGTTCGGCTCGCCAGCGGTGTAAATCGGCGGGTAATGCGCGAACGACGATGTGGGTGCCGTCGGCGTCGTGCGATTCGCTGACGATGTGGGCCGATGCCCGAATGGTGCTCATGAGGGCGCCCATGCGCCATGGCACAAAGAATTCGTCCTGCGCGAGGGTTTTGTCGCGGTGGGCCAGAATCCACGAGCGCAGGGTCTGCACCGACTCGGTCTGCAGGGCGCTCACAAACAGGGCGCGTGGGTAAAGCGCCTGCAGCTTCGCCATGGTGGCGGCGTTGAGTCGATCGGCTTTGTTGAACACCAGCAGGTGCTGTTGCTCGTCGATGTGGGCGTTCACGACATCGCCATTGAGCAGGGTCGAGGGGGTCCAGACGGGCGTGCGCGGGGGAGTAAAGGCCGACCGGAAGGGATCGTCACCGTTTTCGTCCATCGCTTCTTCGTCGTCGCCCCAGTCGTCGTCGTCGCGCCAGTCGGCCGATGCGCCCTCGTCGGCGGCGTCGGATTGTACGAGCGAGCGATAGACGGGAGCGGTGTCGCCCAGGGTCTGCAGGACGCACTGCAGCTGTGCGGCCCACTCGGGGTCGGACGCGTCCACCACCAGCAGGCACAGGTGCGCCGTGCGCGCCTGATCCAGGGTGCTGTGAAACGAAGCCACCAGTTCGTGCGGCAGCTCGCGAATAAAGCCGACGGTGTCGCTGACGAGCACCTGCGGGCTGACCGCGGGGTGCAGCTTGCGGACGGTGGTACCCAGGGTGGCGAAGAGTCGGTCTTCGGCGAGCACGTCGGCGCCGGTGAGGGCGCGCATCAGCGTGGATTTGCCGGCGTTGGTATAGCCGACCAGCGCCACGGTCCACACCTCGGCGCGTTCCATGCGCCGCGTATCGCCCTGCCGTTGCAGGGCTTCGAGCTCTCGACCGAGCTGCGAGATGCGGTCGCGAATGCGCATCTTCTCGAGCTGGACGTTGGTGTGTCCGCGCTCGCCGCGCCCGCCTCCACCGCGGCGGTCGTCGTCTTCGGTGGATTTGCGGAGTCGAGGCATATCGTAGCGCAGTCGCGCGAGCTCGACTTCGAGGCGTGACTCGCGGGTCTGGGCACGCTGCTCAAAGATGTGCAGGATGACCGCGGTGCGGTCGATGACGGGCACACCGAGCCCATCTTCGAGGTGGGCGAGCTGCCTTGGCGACAGGTGGGCGTCCACGACGACGAGGTCGACTCTGGGAGCGAGCGCAGGTGCGCGCTCGGCGGCGTCGGCGTCGAGGGAATCATCGTCGGACGCCGTCCGGGGTGGGGCCTGAATATGAGCGGCGATCTCTGCGAGTCGTCCCGGGCCAATAAAGGTAGCCGCCGAGCGACGGGCCCGGGTGACGACGACGTGGTTGACGACCTTCACACCAGCCGTATCGCAGAGCCGTTCCAGCTCGCAGGGCGCGTCGGGGGATGGCCTGGCGGCGGTTAGCAGTGCAA
>JAGWVZ010000043.1 GCA_018970625.1 Myxococcales bacterium
TCAGGCAGGCGTCGGTGTTGCTGGTGTTTCCGTCATCGCACTGCTCGGTGCCGGCGCGAGTGAACCCGTCGCCGCAGATGGCCGTGCGACAGGTCGATGTGCAGGCGTCGGTGTTGCTGGTGTTTGCGTCGTCGCACTGTTCGACGCCGGCGCGCGTAAAACCGTCGCCGCAGGTGGGCGTGCGACACGTGCTCAGGCACGCGTCGGTGTTATTGCTGTTTCCGTCGTCACATTGCTCGAGGCCGGCGCGAATGCTGTCGCCGCAGGTGGTGGTGCATGCAACTCCGGGTGCGCTGCAGGTCCAGCCGCTCTCGCGCTGGCAGGTGGCGCCACAGCCGTCGCCGGCGCGGCTGTTTCCGTCGTCGCAGGTCTCGGTTCCGATAATGACAGCGTCACCACAGATGGGAGTGCAGGTCCCACCCGCAGTTGGGCACGTCCAGCCGTCTTCGACGACGTCACAGAAGGCGTTGCAGCCGTCGCCGGCGGTCAGGTTACCGTCGTCACACAGCTCGAATCCCTGCCGAACGCCATCGCCGCAGCTCGACTCCACCCGACAGCTGGCCGAGCACCCGTCACCGTTCCGCAGGTTACCGTCGTCGCATTGCTCGCCCTGCGCAGTCTGACGGGTGCCATCACCGCAGTTGTTGAAGCAGTTGCTGCGCCCGGTCGGCAGATTTACGCACGACCAACCGTCCTCGATACCACAGATGACAGAGCAGCCGTCTGCGTCCGAAAAGTTGCCGTCGTCACACTGTTCAATAGGGGCGACGATCGAGTCACCGCAGCTGTTGAACACCTGATAGTAAAACGAACCGTTGGTGCACGCGGTCGCCGGATTGGGATCGTTCCAGTTGCTGGCGGTCGTGTCGATGTTGACCACACCCGCAGTGCGCGACAGCGGGTGGCTGACCGCCCGGGCATTGTCTCCGGCGTTAAAACCAACCTGAGCCGGCGTGCCGCCCAGGCCGTTGACGCCGCCGTTAAAGTTGCCCGTCGTCCACACGATGCTCTGGTATCGGAACTCGACGTCAAAATCACCCGCCGCCCTGTCATCACGGTTGATGATGATCAGCTGGAAGGTGTTGCCGCCGGGTACGCGTGCGCGATCGTAATAATCGACGTCGAACCAGGTCACGATCATGCGGCGCGGCGTTCCGTCGACGGCCAGCTCCTGCGTGTCGAAGGCATAGTAGATGGTATTTCGGCCGGCGCCGCGTTCGGCGCGCGTGTCCACATCACCCAGAAAGGGCGCGATCGACGGAAAGCCGGCGAGCGGAAAAGCGACCGGTGTGAACGTGGCGGAAGGACCCCCGAACGATACGTTGCCGTTCGTGTTCAGGAACAGCTCGCTGTACTTGCTGCCAAAGTAATTGATCCCCTCGGGAAAGACGCTGGCCAGACTCACCGGCCCGGTCGAACCGTCGTCGTTCTTGGCGATCGCGGTGCCGTAGCCATTCACCCCGGGCGTCGGATCAATGGCGGCGCATTGCGCGGCGGCATCGTCGATGCCGATCACACTGGTCACCAACACCGTGGCGCCGACCACCGCGCGGACCAGACACGCAAGCGCGTGGGGCTTTATCATACAGCTCCATGTTTCGGTAACCTCCCGCTGCCGAGAGGTCTCTGGGCCGACGCGCAAGCGCGACGGGTGGCGCATGCGTACGCACCACAGAAGACGTGTAGCAACATCGAACGATCCGTCAACAAT
This sequence comes from Myxococcales bacterium, assembly GCA_018970625.1. Next base: position 1,712 of record JAGWVZ010000043.1, read on the forward strand.
CCACCCATACCGCCAGATACGATCAAACCGAGCAAAGCCTAATGGTTACAGCAGGTTGAAGGCGTGATGGAAATTATCGGCCGCCTGAATCTTCCGGGACGGCGACCTCCAGCTGCTGCACAAGTCGAGCCACGCCGGGGTGCTGCGACAGGGGCGCAAAGTCGCGGCGTAGTTGGGAGACGAGCTCGGCACGCGAGTCAGTCAATCGACCCGCGGCTACCGCCCGCTCCAGCAGCCGCGCGTCGTCGGGCACACTTAGCAGCGCCTGCGCGTACCGGTTGACGGCGTCGGCGTGACGCCCCACCTGCAGCAACGCATCGCCACACGAGACCTGCGCCGAAACGTTCTGTGGCTCGTTCAGCGCCACCGGCAGCAACAGCTCGACCGCCTCGGCCGCACGACCCAGCATGAGCAGCGTAACACCGTGATAGACCTGATAGGTTGTCGTCGTGCCGTCGACAGCCCGCGCCCACTCGATCTGCGTCAGCGCCTCTGCAGGACGACCTGTTCGAGCCAGCACGGTCGATAGAATGGCGCGCGTGTGCGCGTTATCGGACTGTATACGCAGTGACTCGCGAAGCACCTGCTCGGCCTCGGGCAGCTGTCCTGTCTGCGCCAGCGACTCACCGAACTTCGAAAGCACCACGGCGGCCCGCTCGGTTCCGGGCTCGACCTCACTCAGCAGTTGTCGCAGCAGGTTTTGCCCGCTCACAACGTCACCCTCCCGAATCCAGGCCTGCGCCAGAGACAAACGCGCCCGAAACGCCTGCGGAACATGCTCTACGACGGCCGCGCTAAAGCGTTCATTCGACGTGAAGTCCGCGTTGCGATTTTGCACCAGCATCCACCACACAACCGCCGTGCCCACAATGACGAGCCAGCCTACACGAACACGCACCGCGGCGCCCGAGTCAGCGGCGGCTGTAGCCAAAGGTACTTCGGAGCCCGATTCGTCTGCCAGCGCCGAAACCGGACCACCGCCCTGCCCCACAAGCAGGTGCCGTAAGCCCGCTGCCAGTGCAATCGCCAGCCCGATCGTCGGCAGGTACAGGTAGTGTTCGGCCAGCCGCTCGTGGTGCGTCACAATCTGACTAACGGGCAGCAGGGTGCCACCAAACCACAGCAGGCCGAACGATACCATGGGAGAGGTGTTGCGCAGCAGAAGGCCGCCAAACCACACGAGAATAACGACAGTCACGCCGATAATCGTGCGAACATCGAACGGAGAAGTGGCCAGCGGAAAGTCGCTGTAGTCGCCGTACAGGCGTACCGGGGCCACCAGCCACTCCGCGTACCGCGCGTACGACGCGAGCGCCGAGCTGACGTGGGTCAGCGGCGAGTCTCCGTGCCAGACACGGACGGCGGTCGCTGGCGCATAAGCAATTCGATACCACGCGGCGACGACAACGAGCGCCGTCACCAGTAGCAGAGGCAGCCAGAACCGCCGCAAAAGCGGCCACACGCGTGACTCCACCGTCCCCTGCTCACCGGCGAGCGAGGGTGCCCACAGCATCCACATGACCACCACCGCAGGCAGCGTCGCGGCCATCTCCTTTGACAACAGCGCGAGCACCAGAAACGCCATCGACGCAGCGACGCGCAGCACCGGAATCGCCCGAAAATCAAGCGTCGGCGGCCATGAAAGAAATGACGCGACGAAGAACATCGTCGTCAAAAGGTCGCGTCGGCCCGAAAAGTAGGTCACCACGTCGGTGTGCACCGGGTGCATACTCCACAACGCGGCTGCAGCCAGGGCCACGGTCGAAACGACCCCGGCGCGGTCGCCCGAAATGCGGCGAATGGTGAGGTACACCCCCCATGTCACCAGCACATGCAAGAGCACATTGGTCAGGTGGTAACCCCAGTCAGCCTGACCGTACAGCACGTGGTCCAACGCGTAGCTCATGAAGCGCAGAGACCGGTACGAGCATAGCGGTTGCTGCGGAACGGCGAGCACCTCGCTCCACGTATCCACCTGCCAACAGGTGGTCGACTCCCAGAAGAGCTGGTCGTCAAAAACGCGGGTGGCACTCAGCGCCGAGAACCAGGTCAGCGCTACAATGAGCAGCAACAAAGCCAGATGTATCGCGGTGGTGCGCATGCTCAGGGTCCTGTCGGAGTCGTTGCGCCGGCGGAGGGAGCGCCGGGGCCGCAGGGCACGATGTGTTCTGTCCCACCCTGCAGCGACATGGCCTCGGTTCGCAAGCCGCGGTCGTCGGCACTGCAGCGCAGGTCGCCCGAGGTGTCTTCACAGCTCACCAGTAGCGCGGGTCCCGCGGGCAGCCTTGCTGCCACGGGATAGATCGTTCGCGCGCGCCGCGCCGAGCCCGGAACGGCGGTTGACCAGATGCGGTCGAGGGTGTTTGGCCAGTAGACCTCGACGACGAGCGAGTGAGCCGTTGGCGTACCGGGACCCTCGAAGACATCCAGCCGGACGTTGGCAGGGCGCGGGTGCCAAACCGTATTTGTTTCCGATACATAGCCGCGCTCAATCAGCCGCTGACGCATCTCGGGAGTCGCACCTCCGACAAACGCTGTGTCCCAGGCAAGCGCCTCAATGGCAATCGCGTCGGCCCATAGCAGAGGCCGAGCACATTGTGGGTCCATCACGCATTCGGTGGACCATTCGCGCCAGGGATTCGTCGCCGGAAACAGCTCGGCCACCGGACGTGGAAACCGCATGAAGTGAATGTCGGGGTCGAGCGCGAAGGCGCCGGGCCATGCACCGCCCGCTGCCGAGACGTACGAAGCGAGACCCACCGCGACCCGAACATGGGCAGGGTGGTACCCGGGTGACTCGGTTCCAACCACGGCCGAATACACGCTACCGGGCGAGGTCGAGGGCAGCTGGCCTAACACCCGTGCGGTGTAGTCGCCTGCGTCGGAGGCGTTGCGCAGAGAGAGGCTCATGGACGCCGCGAGCGCAGCCAACAGCAACGTCGCGAACACTCGGTCGATTGCATGCTGAGCGCGTGGGGCGTGCACAAGTCCAGCCACGAGCAGCGGCGGCAGCACACGAGGCGAAAGAAAAGCCCAGCCAGGTACATGCAGCGGCAGACAAAGAAACACGGCCACGCCGATCACGACACCGCCCATCGCCACCATCGACGAACGATGAGCTTCGTCGCGTGGCCGTGCAGATCGAAACAGTCTAACCAACAGAAGCACCCACGCCACCGTGCAGACCCAGCCCGCCAGCGGGCTATACCCGTCCACCGACAAGCCTGAAATCTGCCCAATACGCTCAGTCCAGGGTGTCCAGACCCAGCTCGGGCGAGCAAAGAGCGCGAGCTCCTGCACCGGATAGAGCGATCGAAACACGATGGGCAGGACCAGCACCGTCAAAGGCGCCAGCAAAACCAGCGCGTCAGCGAACCAGTCCCTTCGGCTGCGGATCGACAGAAGAAGCCACAGCGTCCAGCACGCGCCGATGATCGCGCCCGGGGCGTGCGCCATCGCGGCGACGACCAGCAGCCCTGCAACGCCACCTCGCGACATCCATCGTGGCGGTTGTGTCACCCAGATGGCCGAAGCCGTTAGCGCGATCGCCAGCGCAGCCACATAGTTCCAGAAGCCCATGGCCCAGGGCCATCCCACGAGCAGCAACGCACTCCCTGCTATCGCCAGCGGCACATGATGCCCAAACCGACGCGCGATGATAGCCGCGGAGACCGCGAACCCAACGCCGAAGACACTCAGGAGCACCCGCGCGGCCAGAATGGGCTCGAGTTGTGGAACGAGTGCCAGCATCGGCCCGACAAACCCAAGCGCGGTAAGCGGCAAGTTCGGCTCGAGCAATCCCGCAAACCGTTCCGGCCACACGTGAACGATGACGGCCAGCAGGTGGTTGGGAAAATCGGCGGCCGGCGGCAACACTGGAAGCCATATCACACCCGCAGCCAGCACCCAGACCAGCGCTGCAAGGCTGGTGTCGAGCCAACCCCACGCACGCGAGTTGGCCGAACCCTCAAACCGACCGCGAGCGGTTGAAGAGTCGTCGCCGTTGCCTGACGAGACCTCCGCCTCGGAGCCCATGTCAGCGCCCTTCGCCAACGACGGGAAGCAGCTTGCCGGGGTTCATGATGCCGGTCGGATCGAGCGCTTTCTGGGCCGCGGTGAGTGTGACGACCCCCAGGGTACCCTTGTCAGACTCCATCCAGGGCAGGTGGTCAGCGCCGACGCCGTGGTGGTGACTGATGGTGCCGCCGTAGCTGAGGATCGTGTCCGAAGCGCGACACTTGACCTTCCACCACTGCGCTTCGGGCTCATTCAGGTCGCGCCGGAAAATGAACGTAAAGTATAGGCTCGCACCCGATGCATACGAATGCGAGATGTGGGCCATGATGATGGCTTCGGTACCGGTCTCACGCAGGCTGCTACGCAGCGCATCGCGCACACGCTTATGCAGATCGTTGATGTTGGACCACCAGGTAGAGGTCTCCAGCGTATCGACACCCACGCCGCGGTCCATGAGTGGGTCGCGCAGGTAGGGCATCTCGAAGCGGCCCTTCCACCAGCTCTGGCCCGGTCCTTTCCCGAGAGGCAAGCCCCCGTTTTTACGAGCGATTCGCCCAACGGCATCGCGCGAGAACTCCATGTGCTGTGCGTCACCTTCAAAGCCAACGAGCAGCAGGCAAGGCTCTTTGCCCCACGGGCTGAACTTGAAGACGCCCTTCGCCAGCTTCTTCACGCCGCTGATCGACTTCCCGAGGCTGCCAAATTTCGAGTAGAACTTTGTCTCCTCGGCGTCTGAAAGCCGCATCATCGCGACGGGCACCTCGCCCTGCACAATGCCGCGAACCGCGTCGGCGCCAGCCGCAAAGCTGGGGAACAGCCAGGTACGCAGGTCGCGCTCCGCAGGCACCGGGTGCACCTTCACGGTCGCGTCGGCAATAATGCCCAGCGTTCCCTCCGAACCCGCGATCAGCTGATTCAGGTTTGGTCCAGCGGCAGACTGCGGGAAATCGACGGTGCGGAGCACGCCCGTAGGCGCCACCACACGGGCCGACGAAAGGAACTTGTCGGCCGTACCATACCGATTGGACTGCTGCCCTGCACCACGTGCGGCGATCCAACCGCCGAGCGTCGAAAACTCAAAGGACTGCGGGAAGTGCCCCAGCGTAAAGCCTCGTGATTGCAGAGCTTCCTCGAGTTCCGGGCCGTACAGGCCGGCCTGCACCGTGGCGAGCAGCGACACGGGGTCCAGCGACAACACCGCGTTCATGCGGGTCATGTCGATGGTAAGCACGGCTTTGCGGCCCTCGGGGCGACGTGCTTCCACACCTCCCACAACGCTGGAACCGCCGCCGAAGGGAATCACGACCGCGTCGTTCTTCGAGGCCCATGCCAGCAGGGCGGCGATGTGCTCAGCCGTAGCCGGATAAACAACCGCATCGGGAGCGCCGCGCAGCGCCCGGGCGCGAATTCGCAGCAGGTCCAGGTAGCTTTTGCCCGCGGCGTGAAACAGGCGCTCGTAGCGGTCCACGTGCACATGCTCGGCGCCGACGATGGCCCGCAGCGCATCCAGATCGTCCTCGGTGAGCGCGGAGGGCTCGACCGGCATTTCTTCGAGACTGGGTCCGGGCGTGTCGGGCAGCACACCACCGCCGGTGGCCTCGCACACCATCTGCCAGAACTCCTGATCGTGTCCCTTCAGGTCAAACGTGTGGTCGGTGCGACCCCAGCCATTCCAACGAAGTTCAGTGCGCGAGGTACGATGCATGAGAGCTCCCGGAGAGCATGCCGCCCTGCCCGCCGGGGCGGTCGCAAGGGGCGTGAGAAGCGAAAAATTCAGCTGGTGGCCAGCGTTACCGGAACACCATTCCCGAGGTAAGTGCCAACACTTTCGCCGGTCACAATCGACAGGATGCTGCCCGGGCGATCGAAATCAAACACGTGCATGGGCATATTATGCTCTTTCGCGAGCATCAGCGCCGGCTGGTCCATCACCTTCAGGTCACGTCGAATGACCTCTTCGTAGTCCATGGACGCATAACGAACTGCCGATGAGTCGCGCCGCGGATCGCCAGTGTAAACGCCGTCCACGCCGTGTTTGGCAACCAGGATCGCCTCACAACGGGTCTCGAGCGCGCGCTGCACAGCGGGGTAGTCCGTAGTGACGTAGGGGTTTCCGATGCCGCCCGCCATGACGATGATGTAGCCCTTCTCCAGATGCTTGAGCGCGCGAAGCCGAATATAGGGCTCGGCCACCCACTCCATCGACGTGGCGGTCATGACACGCGTCTCGTATGTGGAGCGGCTCTTGAGCGCAGCGCGCAACATGACCGCGTTGATGACCGTGCCCAGCATGCCCATGCTGTCGGCCTCGACCCGGTCAATACTCCACTCCTCCGAAATACGGCCGCGGAAGATGTTACCGCCGCCCACCACGATCACAATCTCGACCCCCAGATCCCGGGCCGAGAGTACCTCGCGGACGATAAAATCGACCGACGCCGGATCGAATCCGAACTGCTGTTCCCCAGCGATCGCACCGCCAGAGAGTTTGATGAGTACACGCTTATAGCGGAGCATACCTACCTCGCGGTTTGAGTTCGGCGGGCGACCTAGCACCATGCAGAGCGCCATTCAAGCGGCCCCTGCCTGCGCCGACAACCCATCAACGCGATTGAATTTTCGCTGATTCGCAACGTATGGACTCCCGCGTCCCTGTTCTTCGTGAGGTCAGATATGCAGCCTTATTCCCTCTCCATGGTGTCGTCACTCGTGCTTTCGATGCTGCTCATCGCATGCACCGACTCGGCGGCGACGTCCGGCGGTGACGACGTGACCGACCTGGATGCACACGCTGACGCGGAGGTGAACGTTCCTGATCCGGGTGACGCACAGGCGATCACCGACGTCGAGATCGGCGCCGATGTCGCAGACAGCGGTGCGGTGCCCCCTGACTCGGCATCACCGGACGGCAGCTTGGCCGACTCCGCCAGCCCTGATTCAGGCGCGCCTTCAGACACGACGTCGCCGTCCGACGTAGCAACAACGCCTTCGCTGCTGCCCCGCACCGGAATCTGGGCCTACAGCCCAGGCACCCTGCAGAACAACACCTGCGGCGAATACGCCACCGCTGAGGCGGCCACACCCTTCCGAGTGCTCACTTCGGCCGACGCACGCTTCGAGATTGAGCAGGAAAATGGCGCGCTAAACTTCGTCTGTGAGGTGAGTGGCACCTCGTTCCTGTGTCCGACACGACTCCGCGGCGAGTCACCCATTGAAAACACCGACGTCACCATCGCTTACAACGTGGCGGTGGAAGGCGAGGTGCTGTCCAGCGAATCCCTTCGCGGCGACCAGACCGTCACCGTCACCTGCACCGGCAGCCAGTGCGCGTTCGCTCCCGCTGTGCTGGGCGTCACCTTCCCCTGCTCATGGGAGGTGCCTTTTACGGCCGAGTTCAGGGTGCGAGAGTAGCGCGCCTGATACGTTTCAGGTGAGTTCCACGACGAACCCGAAGCAATTGCACAGCACTGACGCCCGTCCGGCTCAGAATTCGTCGAGCGTCCCCTGTGGCTCGGCGCCCGAAGCCTCTGCGGCACCACCACCATTCAGCAGCAGCTCGTCGGCCGAACGTTCGTCAGCTTCAGGCGCATACGATTGCGGCGCCGAGCCGGGCAGAAAGTACTCTTCGCGAGCTCCTTCGCGACCGGGCCGGGCACGCATGCCGGTGGCAGGGTCAATCAGCACCAGTTCAAGCTCGGCCGGTGGCGGTGGAAGCTCCAGCACCGGTTCTCCATCGAGTGCCTGACGCATGAACGAGGTCCACATGGGAAGCGCCGCGCGGCCGCCGCTCTCTCCCCGTCCCAGCTCGCCGTTGTCGTCGCGCCCCACCCAGACCACGGTGGTGTACCGGGCAGAGAAGCCTGCGAACCACGCGTCGCGCGCGCCGTTGGTGGTGCCTGTCTTTCCCGCGACCGGATGCCCGACGCGCGAGGCTGCACCGCCGGTGCCTTCTGTCACGACCGAGCGCAGCAACGACTGAATGAGCCAGTTCAGGCCGGGCTCCACGACCTGAACCGGGTTCGTCTGACGTCGAAACAGGTCGTCGCCCTGCGGACTCACCACCCGCTCAACCACCCAGGGCGTATCGAGGTAGCCGCCCGAGCCGATGGTGGCGAACATGTTGGCCAGCTCGATCGGCGGCATCTCAGACGAGCCCAGCGCCATCGTCAGGTTGTCCACCAGCGGCGACTGTGCACCGACCGTCCGCGAAAACTCGATGGCCCGAGGCACGGTGACCTGCTCCAGCGCGCGCACGGCGATGACGTTGCGAGACCGGGCGAGCGCCTCACGCACCGACATCGGACCCAGATAGTCACCATCATAATTCTCGGGCGTCCAGTTTGGCTGCCCGGGAATGCGAAATGTAAAGGGCTGGTCCTGATACACCGTCGCCGCCGTCAAAACGCCGGCCTGCAGCGCCGCGCCATAAATAAACGTCTTGAACGTAGAACCCGTCTGCCGCCTGGCCTGCAGCGCCCGCTGAAATCCACCTCGCGCGTGCTCATAGCCGTTCGTGAGCGCGACAACAGCGCGCGTCTGGTGATCCATACTCACCAGCACGGCTTCGGCCGATGGCACAAACCGCACCAGCACCGGCTCGACGGCGGCGTCCATGGCCGCAGCCGGAAGCGTCTGTGCGGGGCGCACCGTAAAGACGGCTCCCACGGGCAGTGTGTCGGCCCAGGACACATCCGGATCGGGCCGCATGCGTGACTCAGGTGTACGGTCGAGCGTCACGGTCCAGTTTCCAATCGCCATGATCGTCGCGTCGTCATCCGAGCTCAGAATCAGCGCGCGCACGTCTTCGCCAGCTCGAAGACCCGTCGAGGCGACCTCCTGAGCCGAGCGGCGTCGCCAGTCGGCGACAGCATCGGGCTCGACCGTCGTCACAGGGCGATGATACCCATGGCGACCATCGAATTCACGCAACCCCTCCTGCACCACCTGCTGCGCCAGCTGCTGCCATTCAGTGTTCAGGGCGGTGTACACTTCGAGGCCCCCGCCGTGAATCTCCTCATCGGGCAATAACACTTCGATTTCGTCGATGACGGCATCCACATAGGCCGGGAATGCATTCAGCCACGCGTCTCGCGTCTCGGAATCTGCGAGCTCGAGCGGCGCCTCCAGAGCAGCCCGGTATTCACCTTCGGGGATCATATTATTTTCGAACATACGACCCAGCACGTACGCACGACGGGCGAGCGCCTGCTCGGGGTTTCGATAGGGGTTATAATTATTGGGAGATTGTGGCAGGCCAGCCAGCAGCGCGGCCTCGGGCAGCGTCAGCTCCGAGGCGCTGTGTCCGAAGTAATAGCGTGAGGCTTCTTCCACACCGTAATATCGGACACCGAAGAATATCTCGTTCATATAAATATCCAGAATCTCGTCTTTTGTAAGATTCTGCTCCAGCTGAACGGCGAGCATGGCCTCCTGAATCTTGCGCCGCAGGCTGCGTTCGCGACTCAGCACCAGGTTCTTAACCAGCTGCTGCGTGATGGTACTCGCACCCTGAGTCATTCCCCCGGCGCGTACGTTGCGCAGAAAAGCGCGCACAATACCGACATAATCAACGCCGGCATGCTCATAAAAATGTTTATCCTCGGCGGCAATAATTGCGTTGCGCATCAGGTCAGGGATCTCGTCATGGCGCAGCACCGTGCGATGCACCGCATCGTCGCCCACCAGCTCGGCGATCAAAAACCCTTCCGCAGAATAAATGCGCGTCGTCTCACTCGGCCGATAATCACCCACGTTCCGAATATCGGGCAAATCCTGCCCGTAATACCAGAAAACACCGTACAGTCCGGCGGCGCCCGCCACAGAGCCCAGTAATCCCAGCGTCAGAAAAAGGGAAAAAAGACGCCTGAGACAACCGCGTCTGGGCGGCGCCTGATTCATGTCTCCCTCAGGCCGGCAGGCTGCACCTCATCCTCGGCAGTGAAAGCGTCCTGCGACACAATGTCCGACAGATCCACGGCCAGCGTACGCTCCGCAGGCGCGCGCTGCGCCAGCGCCGGTGTCGCCACCGGAGCCATATCCTCCTGCACCAGGTCGTCGTCGGACACCAGAACCGGTGCCGACTCCACCACCCGACCCAGAAACCACAGCGCCTGCAGCTCACTCGTAATCGGTCCACCCGCATAATAGCGCGTCAGACGGTCGCGCAGATCAGCCGCCAGCCGTTGTCGAACGGCAGCGCTGTCTCCGATGGCCTGCCAACGAGGCGCAAATGCCTCGGCGACCACCGGATGATCCCAGACCTGCCCGGCCGACTCAAATGTCACCGGGATATGCAACTCACCAGAGTCCACCCACTCCACCTGCAACGCCGAACCGGCGGCAAGCACCGGCGCGGCCGTGGTGCGGGTCTCTCGCCACTCTTCCATCGCCGACACCGCGTCGGGGAAGGCCACCATGGTTTCGTTCAGCAGCTCATCCATAAAAGCCAGTGAGTTGGATCCCGGAACCGCAAAAACAATCCAGCCACCCGGCGCCGTTACGCGCGCCAATTCGGACAACGAATTCAAAACATCCGCGACCGACCCCGTCAGCGGCGCCGCGAGCGACAGCCCAAACACATCGTCCGCGAACGTGAGTGTGCGCACCGACTGCGTCTGAAAGAACACCGACACGGGGCCGGGTTCCTGACCACGTGCAACATCCAGAAGGTCGCGATCGGGATCGACCGCCATCATTCGCCGTATCGTGGGCATGGCGCGCGAAAGACGACCATTGAGGTGCCCCGTGCGGCACTCCGCGACCAGCGCGGTGGTATCCAGCGCCAGGTCTGCCACGAGCGGAATCAGCACGTCGGCCACCGCGACGTCCCATACGGCTTCACCCTGCTCCCGGTATCGATCGGCTTTTCTGGCATCCGTCATGAACAATCGCTTCCAGTGGGGCGCAACGCGCGTCAGAAGTGCCGGAAACCGACCGGCAGGCTCGCGGGGCTACCACCGGCACCCGGGACGGTCAAGCCGGGGTCCCCTCGCAACACCTCACCAACCCGCGTCCATTCCGGGCCCGGACAGGTATCACAGGTCAGCAGCTTCACATAATCGTCTCCCCCAGCGAGCTGCCAGTCCAGCGCCGTCACCCCCAGCGCCTCAGCCCATGGTTGCAACACCGATTCACCCGGCAACGGCAACTTCAGATGCATACGTACACCCGACGCACGGCACACGTGCAGGGCGTCGGGCACGAACCCGTCGCTGACGTCGATACAGGCACCCACGCCCGCATGCGCACGCGCCCACTCCGAAACCGGCCGTGGAAAAGGGCGCCGATGCGCCTGCAATAGCACCTGGGGAATCTCATGCGGCGCCCGACCCGACTGCAGCAGCGCCAGCCCCGCTGCAGCCAGCCCCAGGTCCCCGTTCACCCACACACCCTGTCCTACCCGGGCAGACGACCGCAGCCATAAGCCTTCACCTTCAACCGAATCATGGGCCGCCCTGCCCATCAGACTCAGGGTCATCATCGCAGGTCCGTTGACCCGGGTGGTATCGCCGCCGACGCAGCGCACGGATGGACACATCGCCGCGATACCCTCGGCAATTCCCTCCACGATTCCCTGCGCGTGAGCGGTCTCGGCGATCGCCAGCGTCAGAAGGAACACCGTCGGCTGAGCGCCCATGGCCTGCATGTCGGACACATTTCGCGCGAGCAATTTCCAGCCAACGTCCTGCCACGTGCTCCACGAAGTACGAAAATGAACATCCTGCACCACGGTATCAACGCACCACACACGGCCATCTTCCTCGCGCAGCAGCACCGCGTCGTCGCCCACACCGCAAGCGCCGCTCCGCACGGTACCGATACGTTCACGAATCCAGTCAATCAGCTCAAACTCGTGCATGTGTTACCACGGACCCACGGACTGCTGTTTCGACATCATCCACAGGAGCGCAATCATCGCGAGCACGGTGAGCGACACCACCGTCACCAGCATGATGGTTTTTGCGCGCGCTGCTGCGGCCATAAATTCGTCCTGTTGCGAGCGCATGACCCCGGCCATGGCGGTCGCGTCGCGGACCACCTGGGCCAACCATTTTTCGGAGAGCGAGTGCCCGGGATAATCCGCAAGAAAATGCCGATACCGCGTCGCCGCGAACAGTAATAATCCTGTTTTACGACAGTGCTGCACGAACGCATCGTGTGCATCGTCACTGGCAGGAAAAGACTCCACCGTCTTCCATAACTCGCGGGCACGCGGCAGGTGCGGCTTCGCAAGCTCGCCGTAATCATCCCATGGTGCGAACCCCGGCTTCACCAGACGAAAC
>JAGWVZ010000044.1 GCA_018970625.1 Myxococcales bacterium
TGGCCGAGTTGATCGCGTTTTTTCGGATGATGGCGCCACGCCTCGCGCTGATGTCTTCGTGCCACATCCGCATAGAGGAGTTCTTTGGAGCGCATCGTGAGCCTCCGCCGGTGACGGGTATTCGGTCGCTGGCGCGCTATCTGGCCGCCGAGCAGCAGCTGGGGCGTCTGGGCCCGTGTGATGTGGAGATCGTGGCGCGCGTGCTGCTGGGCGCCAGCATTCAGTACGCCATGCACGAGTCACACGGTGTGAACGCGTGGCTCCCCATGCCGCAGGAGACATTTATCCGGGGGACCGTGGCGCTTGTGCTTCGGGGGGTCGCCTCGACGGGGAGTGAACAGCGATGACGACAATGGGGTACAGCGAAAGGAGGAAGCTCTGGCGGTCAGGTTCGAGTCACCTGCATCTGGCTCGAATGGCGAGACTACTGGTCGCGCTGGCTCTGGGCCTGAGCGTCGGTTGTCTGTCTTCGCGGCATCGGGTCGATGTCGAGCCGGACCTGGATGTGAGCGAGGTCTGGCTGCATCAGTCAGGTGAGGCGCCGCGCGTCGATCGGTGGTGGTCGAGTTATGGCAGTGATGCGCTGGACCGTCTGGTGGACGGGGCATTGGCACAAAACCTGAGTCTGACTGCCGCCCTGCTACGGGTAGAGCAATCGGAGGCCTCGGTGCGACAGCAGCAGGCGGGGTTGTTTCCGACGCTGGATGTCGAGGTGGGCGTCAATCGCTCCCGGCAGTTCGTCCCGGGTCCCGTGGGTGCTTTCGAGCAGACGTTTTTTACCACCAGCTTTACCGCTGGTTACGAGCTGGATGTGTGGGGGCGTGTTCGGTCAGGTATTGCCGCGTCGCGCGCCGATCAGGCTGCGCTGCGCATGGACGCCGAGGCGGTGGCGATGACGCTCGCGGCGAACGTCACGGAAGCCTGGTTGGACCTGCAGTTCCACCGCGCACGACAGGCGCTGGTCGAGAGGCAGATGCAGACGGTGCAAACCTATCTGGAGCTCATTCTGGTGCGTATGTCTGCCGGTCAGGCGACGGCACTCGAGGCGTTTCAGCAACAGCAACAGCTGCATGCGTTGCAGTCGCAGTTGCCCATGATTCAGACGTCGCAACAGATCGCCTCACACCGGCTGGCGGCGTTGTTGGGTGTCACCCCGTCGGCGCTCGAGGCCCCGCCTGTGGAATCTCTGCCAGCCGCGTTGCCGTTGCCCGATGCGGGCGTGCCCGCTGATCTTCTGCAATTGCGCCCCGATGTGCGTGCGGCGCAGGCCCGTGCCGAGGCTGCTGACTGGCGCGTCGTAACGGCCATCTGCGATCGGCTGCCATCCTTTCGGTTGTCGGCTGGTCTGAATATGCAGGCGACGAGCCTGATGAACCTGTTTGATGGTATTTTCTGGCGCCTCGCGGCCTCGGCGGCGGCGCCGCTGATTGATGGTGGAAGGCGTCGGGCTGCTCTGGAGCGTGCCCGGCTGGTGCGTGAAGAGGCGCTGCTGAGCTGGGGACAGACGCTGTTGACTGCGGTCGTCGAAGTCGAGGATGCGCTCGCGCAACAACAGGGGCAGCTGGCCTATCTGGAGCGATTGCGGGTGGAGCACAACAACGCTCTGGCGACCCTGAGCGCTGCGCGTGACCAATACCTGAACGGGGTCGCTGATTACCTCCGAGTGCTCACGGCGATCAGCACGTTGCAGCAGATCGAGCTGGCACAGCTTCAGGCGCATCGCGCCCTGCTGTCGCAGCAGGTGACGTTGTTCCGGGCCCTTGGAGGTGACTGGATGTCAGAAATCGGTCTTTCAGACCGTGGAGAAGAACAATGAAGCGGTTTTTTGTCGTCATCGTCGTCAACACCCTGTTGCCGCTTCTGGTGCTCGCTGCGGCCGCGATCGGGGTCAGGACGTTGCTTGCCAGTCGCGAGGCGCCGCAGGAGTCTCCGCGCACCGAACAGTCCATGCTGGTGCAGGTGGTCGAGGTGCAGCAGCAGGTTGCGCGTCCACGTATTCGGGCGCAGGGGACCGTGGTGTTCGCCCGGCAGGTCAGCCTTGCCTCGGAGGTCTCGGGTCGCATCACCGAGCGTCACCCGCAGCTGCAGATCGGTGGGTTGGTGAACGAGGGCGACACGCTTGTTCGCATTGATACGGCCAGCTATCGAATCGCGGTCCGCGAACGTGAAGCCGAGCTGGCCACAGCGCGCGCCAATCTGCAGCTGGAGACCGGTCGTGCCGATGTGGCGCGCCGTGAATGGGAGCTGTTTCAGGAGCAGGTGCCCGAGGCTGCCGCAGATGCCCCGCTCGCGTTGCGCGCGCCGCAGATGCAGAACGCCGAGACCGCGATCGAAGCCGCCAACATTCGTCTGGAGCGCGCGCAGCTGGATCTGCGTCGATCGACCATCACGGTTCCTTTCAACGCCATCGTGGCTTCTCAGAGCGCCGAGGTGGGACAGCTGGCAGGTCCTGGCGCTGTACTCGCCACGCTCACCGGCACCGACGAATTCTGGGTGCAGGTGCTGGTCCCGTCTGATCAGGTGGCCAATCTGCAGGTTCCCGATGCGAGCCACCCTGTCGGCGGACAGGCGACCATTCGATGGAGGCAGGGCGACCGCATCACCGAGCGCACCGGTACCATCGTGCGTCTGCTGCCTGATGTGGACCCCGTTGGTCGCATGGCGCGCGTGCTTGTTTCGGTGAACGATCCGCTGCTGCTGCGACCGGAGTCCGAGTCGCTGCGCGCTTCCGGTGCTCAGCCACTGCTTCTTGGCTTGTGGGTGGACGTGGAGTTTGAAGGCAAAGCGTCTCAGAACGTGGTGGCGCTGCCCAGGGTTGCCTTCCGTGACGGTGCGTGGGTGTGGGTCATGCTTGCTGATAATACGCTGGATGTGAGAGAGGTGCAGGTGGCCTGGTCTGAGCCTGACACGGTGATGGTCAGTGAGGGCCTTCGTGGTGGTGAGCGCGTGGTGGTCTCGTATCTCGAAGCTCCCGTGACGGGCACCGCCCTGCGAACGGCCGAAGAAGGGTCTGGCACCGTGGTGCCGTCGCGTGTGGAAGGCGAAGCCGTACAGCCGGTGGAGGGTTCTCATGAGTGAACCCCTGTTGAACGAACCTGAGTCTTCTGTAGCGTCGTCCGAGCAGATGTCCGGGCAGACGTCGTGGATTTCCCGGATGGCGGCAAATCCGGTGGCGGCGAATCTGATCATGCTGCTGCTGATTGTCGGTGGCATCATCATGGCGCCTGACATCAAGCAGGAGGTGTTTCCGGAGGTGCAGCTGGATCGGGTAACCATTCAGGTGCTGTATCCGGGCGCATCGCCGGCGGAGGTCGAGCAGGGCGTCATTCTTGCCGTTGAAGAGGCCGTTCGCGGAATTGATGGAGTCAAGGAGGTGTCCTCGTCGGCGGCTGAAGGAGCGGCTACGGTGTCTGTCGAGCTGCAGCTGGGCGCCGACGCCGAAACCGCTCAGGCCGACATTCAGAGCGCGGTGAATCGCATTACGTCGCTGCCGCAGGATGCCGAGCGGCCGGTGGTGAGCCTCGCAACCAACCGGCAGCAGACGCTGTCGGTGGTGGTCTATGGCGACGTGTCTGAGTCAGAGCTGCGGCAGGTCGCCAATCAGGTGCGCGATGATCTGCTCGAGTTACCGGATATTACACTGGTCGAAGTGGCAGGCATTCGTCCACTGGAGGTCAGTATCGAAGTGCCACAGGAGACGCTGCGCCGTTTCAACCTGACGTTGCAGCGCGTTGCTCAGGTGGTCGGCTCGGCATCCGTTGAATTGCCCGCCGGTGGCGTGAAGACGGAATCAGGAGAGGTGTTGCTTCGAACGACGGAACGCCGAAATGTGGGCGCAGAGTTCGAAGAGATTGTCGTGCTTGGCGAACGAAATGGCACCACGGTGACCGTGGGTGACATTGCGACTGTGGTAGACGGTTTTCAGGACACCGATGAAGCGGCGTTCTACGAGGGGCAGCGCGCTGCAGAAATAAAAGTGTTCCGCGTGGGTACCGAAACGCCGATCTCGGTTTCGGATGCGGTGCAGAGGTACGTGAGAGAGCATGGACGCGAGCTGCCTGGCTCAATGCAGATGGCGGTGCTGAATGACTCGTCCGAGATTTTTCGCGATCGCATCCAGCTGTTGTTGGAGAACGCCGTCACAGGTCTGATTCTGGTGATGCTTTCTCTGGGGCTGTTTCTGGAGCTACGGCTTGCGTTCTGGGTTACGATGGGAATCCCGACTTCGTTTCTGGGGGTCATGCTGATCCTGCCTGCGCTGGGAATCTCGATCAACATGATCAGCCTGTTCGCCTTTATTCTGGTGCTGGGCATTGTGGTCGACGACGCGATCGTGGTGGGTGAGTCGATTTATTATCGGCGGCAACAGGGCGCACGAGGAATAGACGCTGCCATATCGGGAGCCCGTGAAGTTGGAATGCCGGTTGTTTTCTCGGTATTGACCACCGTCGCTGCATTTGCGCCGCTGCTGTTTATTCCAGGGACGTTCGGTAAATTCATGTATGTGATCCCGTCGATCGTGATTCTGATTCTGATGGTGTCACTGTTTGAATCGCTGTTTATTCTGCCTGCCCACCTGGGTGAGACGGGAGAGCCGTTTCGGCATGGGCTGCTCGGTGTTTTCGCGCGCGCACAAGAACGCTTCTCGAATGGGTTTATGGCGCTCGTGGAAAAAGTTTATCCGATGGTGGCGAAGCCGATTTTTCGCGCTCGTTATCTCGCGGTGGCAACCGGTCTCGCCATTCTGATGCTGACTGTGGGCGTTGTCGGGGCGGGCTGGGTCAAGTTCGAATTCTTTCCGAAAATCGAAGGCGATATTATTCGGGGTACCCTGACGATGGCTTATGGGACACCTGTCGAGCAGACCGAAGCCGTGGTTCGTCGCATGGAGACGATCGCCCAGCAGCTCATGACCGAACACCAGTTCGAGGAACGTACCATCAGTGAGGGCATTTATGCGCGTGTTGGCGGCGCGACGACAGGTGGCGGTGGACCTCAGGCAGGTGCCGGAGTCGGCGGTTCACACCTGGGTGAGGTCGTTGCCTTTCTGGTTCCCATGGATCAGCGAGATATCGGAGCCGCTGAGTTTACCCGGGATTGGCGTGAACGCGTGGGCGAAATCCCGGGCGTCGAGAGTCTTACGTTCAACTTCAATACCGGTCCTGCCTCGTCTTCTCCGATTGCGGTGGAGCTGACACACCCCGATCTGGAAGTACTGGAACGCGCTGCCTCGGACCTCGCCGACAGACTGGCGCAGTTCAATGGCGTGTTTGATATCGATGACGGGTTTAGCGAAGGCAAGCCGCAGCTCGACATTCAATTACGCCCAGAGGGTCGCGCACTGGGCCTGACCGAGCTTGACCTCGCCTCGCAGCTTCGCGCGTCTTTCTATGGTGCTGAAGCGGTTCGCCAACAGCGTGGTCGCGATGAACTACGGGTATTTGTTCGTTTGCCCCAGGCAGAGCGCCGTTCGGAGTTCAACCTGGAGTCCATGATGCTTCGGACGCCCGGCGGCGGCGAAATACCGCTCGCTGAAGCCGCCGATGTCACACGAGGACGATCCTACACGACGATCAATCGCGCGGAGGGCCGTCGAGTGGCCGTTGTGTCGGCCGACGTTGACACCACGCAGGTGACCGCCAACGAGGTCATGGCGGCGCTGCGCGACGGTTATCTGACCGAACTCACCGCTCGTTATCCGGGTCTCTCGTGGGGCGTGGCCGGCGAACAGGAAGAGCAGGCCGAAGTGAACGCGGCCATCGCGCGAGGGTTCATGCTGGCTCTCTTCGCCATTTACGGGCTGATGGCGGTGGCGTTCCGAAATTACCTGCAGCCCATGCTCATTATGTTCGCGATACCCTTTGGCATTGTAGGTGCCATTTTCGGGCACCTGTGGATGGGATACAACCTGTCGCTCATGAGTATGTTCGGTCTGGTCGCGTTATCGGGTGTCGTTGTGAATGACTCCATCGTCTTCGTAGACGCCATCAATGAATATCGTCGCGCCAGCATGAGCGCGTTTGACGCGGTCGTCACCGCCGGCGTGCGCCGTTTTCGACCTATTCTGCTGACGTCGCTCACCACGTTTCTGGGGCTGGCTCCGATTATGCTCGAGAAGTCGGTGCAGGCGCGGTTCCTGATTCCGATGGCCATCTCTCTGGCCTTTGGTGTGTTGCTGACCACAGCGATCGCGTTGCTCTACATTCCGTGTCTGTATTTGATCCTGGAGGATGTGCTGCGCGTTTTTCGGCGTATGGGAGCTGCGCTGGGTATGGGTGGTCATTCATCCTCGGGGTCAGCGCCTGAATCAATGGGTGGTCATTCATCCTCGGGGTCAGCGCCTGAATCAGAGGAGAGCAGCAACGCCGTGGCCGATCCCGGCTGATATTCATGCGTTGCCTGATCGGCGCGGACCCGCTAACCGGATGGCCCCCTCTGCTGGAGCCGCTCATGATTCCCGCTCGCCAACACGATCCGAACAAGAAATACGAGCACCGCTATCACGTCGGAAACGTGGGCGATGCATTCAAGCACTCGGTTCTGCTGGCCGTTCTCGACGCGCTTTCGACGGATCGGCCAAGGACCTTTGTAGAGACGCACGCGGCGGCCGGGTTCTACCGTCTGCACCCGAATGGAGAGTGGACCGAAGGCATCGGGCGACTGATCCCGCGCGACCCGGAGTGCCTGCCTTCATCTACCCGCGCCCTGCTTCATGAACCTCCGATGTCGCGCTTTCGCCAGAAAGACGGCGCGTATTCTCATTATCCGGGGTCACCGTTGCTGGTGCTGAGTCGTATGCGAGCCGACGATCGGCTGGTGGCCATTGAGTTAGAGGAAGAGCCGCGGCAGGAGTTGACCCGCCGTGTGGGTGAAGATGCGCGTGTGTCCATTCTGGGTGGCGATGGCCTGACGCAAGCGGTGCAGGTGCTCAAGGATACTGCCGGTCCTGCGCTGGTTCACATTGATCCCGCGTACGCCGAGAAGAAGGAATGGGACGCGGTAGCCGATGCCATGGTGGCCATGCACGCGGCGAACCCCGAGGCGTGGCTGCTGCTCTGGTATCCGTTCAAGGGGTTCTCTCGTCCGCCGGCGCTGCAGCGTAGACTCACGCAGGCTGGTGTGGGCTGGCAGGCGTGGGATCTGGTGACATCGCCCGAAGAAGAGAGGCGTAATCGCCTGCATGGTTCGGGGATGCTGCTGGTGGGTGGCACGAGCGAGCTCGCGGGGACCATCGCACGCGAAGCCGCGATGCTGGGGCCGCTCTTGTCGTTCCGTGGGGAGTGGTGGCTGCGCGTCGCTGGCTCACGCCACTCCAACCCTTGAAAGGGTGGGGTGCTCTGCCGGAGCACCTGTCGATACCATGGTCAGCTCGACAACGGCGTGGGGGGATGAGCATGCACCGTCCGGCAGAGCCCTCGCAGCGTAGGCCGGGCAACACTTGCATGTCAAGGAAAACCGACCGCTTTGCGTTTTTCAGGTCGCGCATGGCTGTGCGCGCGGCTCCCTGCGTGCCTACGACGCGATTGCCCGGGCGCGTCTGTGCGGATACTGCGTGTTGCGCGGTCTCTGGGCTGGCGCCTGAACCCTGGTCAACCTAGCCCCGGGTCTGCAGATACTCGGCTACGGCGAGGTCCAGCAGGGTCACCAGCTTGCGTGCGTGAGCGGGGCGCAGCTCGGGGGCCTTGGCGAGGCAGGTGTCGAGCGCTGCGACCAGATGGCTCACGCGCGCCAGTCGCGGCGAGACTTCGCCAATAAACGGAGGGGTGCTGGTGATGTGTTGCTGCATCACCCAGAGCTGGCTGCGGCCACGATAGGGAACTGTACCCGACAGCATCTCGTAAAGCACAATGCCAAGCGAGTAGAAGTCGGTGCGGCGGTCAAACTCACCTCCGCGGCACTGCTCTGGAGACATGTAGTCGGGAAGGCCCGCTGCACGCCCCGACGCGGTGAGCTGAATGGGGAGCGGGGCTGCCAGCAATCGCGCGGTTCCATGGTCGAGCACCCTGGCCATTTCGCTGCCCTGTGCATCGCGGGCAATAAAAATATTCGAAGGCCGAAGGTCACCGTGGTACCAGCCCTGATTGTGAGACTCTTCCAGCGAGGCCGCCACATGCATGGCAAAGCGCATGGCCCTCAGCGGGTCCAGACGGCCTTCGCGTGCCAGCAGGTCCTTCAGATTGATCCCCGGCACAAGATCGACAACGATGAACAGAAAGCTCGCCGTTCGACCAAAATCCGTGATGGGAACCGTAAATTCGCTCTCCAGCCGTCTTGAATGTGCCGCAGCTGTCTCAAACTGCTCCACAATATCCGCAATGTGCTGACCCGTTCGCCGTGTTAGCCCGCTGATACTCATGACCTTCACGGCCACCGGACGATTCTCACGCGTGTCCAGCGCCTCGAACACCGAGCCCACGCTTCCCCGTTTGGCCAGGCGGCGAATCAGATAGCGCTCGGCCACCACATGACCCACCAAAGCCTGCGGCGCCAGATAGTCATAGCGGAAATGGTGGGACGCGGGGGTGCTCATGCGCTGTACCGATAACGCCAAACGCTCTGCTCGTCACGCTTGCTGTGTGTTTGCCGAATTTCCGTGCGCGCAGCACATGCCGCTCCACACCCACGCGCGACATGACGCATCCTTGGTGTAGATGTTTACGCCGGAGCGTTTATGGGCGAAGAAGTGGAAGTCGTGTGTCCCTGGTGTTTCGAACCCGTTAGTCTGTGGGTCGACCGCGATACGCGGGGCAGCTACGTCGAGGACTGTGAGGTGTGTTGCCGTCCCTGGCAAGTGTACGTCCAGTGGGACGACGACGCAGACCGCGCGTGGGTGGATGTGGAGCGAGCCGACGGATGAGCGCTCTGGTCTGGTTTCGTCAGGACCTTCGTCTGGCCGATAACGCAGCCGTTCAGGCGGCCGTCGCGGCGTACGGTACCCATGTGACGGGCATCGTGGTGCTGCCGACGAACGGCTCGCATGAGGTGTTGCCTGGCGTGCCAGGGGTGGGTGCCCATCGCATGCAGTGGTGGTTACAGTCCGTCGAATCGCTTCGCAGGGCGTTCCTGTCTGTGGGGGGCACGCTGCTGGTAGCCGTAGGCGATGGTCCGGCGTGTGTCGCCGAGGTCGCGCGCGCGCTTCAGGTTACAGCGGTATTTACTGCGCCCTGGCCGGCGGTCTGGGAACAGCGTGAGAACGCAGAGCTCGCACAGTTGCTTTACGACGACCCCATTCGATTGCACGTTCTGCGCGAGACGACCTTGCTGGATGTTCGGCAGCTGCCCTTCCCGGTGCAGCGATTGCCCCATGTGTTTACGACCTTTCGACGTGCGGTTGAGGCCCAGTGGGCCGTACATGAACCGGTCCCGGCTCCCGATGCGCTTACGCGGCCTGATATTCCGGGCACACTGGAGCGCTGGCTGGTGACACCGCCGCTGGACAGTCTCGGGTACGTTGCGCCTGCTCGCGATACCCGAACGTCGATTCCGTGGGAGGGCGGTACAGAGTCGGGTTATGCGCGTATCAACCAGTATTTTTGGCAGACGGACGGCATTGCCACCTACAAGGAGACCCGAAATGGCCTGATGGGTGAGG
This sequence comes from Myxococcales bacterium, assembly GCA_018970625.1. The sequence goes on from JAGWVZ010000044.1 coordinate 9,593, forward strand.
CCTTCTCGTCGAAGCTCTCGCCCTGGCTCTCGGCGGGGTCACTGTCAGCGCGCGAGGTGTATGCGGCCTTGCGTCGGTACGAGCGAGAGCGAGGCGCGAACGAGTCGACCTACTGGCTGGTATTCGAACTGCTGTGGCGAGATTATTTTCACTTCTGGACCGAGCAACATGGACAGTGGGTGTTTCAGGCGGCCGGCGTGACGGGGCGAACCCCTCAGGGCAGGCGCGACCACGCTGCTTTTCGGCGCTGGCGGGAAGGACGCACCGGGGAGCCCTTTGTGGATGCGGGCATGCGCGAGCTGGCTGCGACGGGTTTTCTATCGAATCGATTGCGGCAGAATGTTGCCAGCTGGTTTGCCCGAACGGCTGGAATCGACTGGCGCTGGGGCGCTGCGTGGTTCGAGTCGCAGCTGATTGATTTCGATGTCTGTAGCAATCAGGGCAACTGGCAATATGTCGCCGGCGTTGGAAATGACCCGCGCGATCGCACCTTTCATGTGCAGTCTCAGGCCGACCGTTACGACGCCGATGGTGCGTATCGCACGATGTGGCTTCGATAGGCGCAGCGCGGTTGGCCTTATCGTTGCTGACTCTGTGCCTGCCAGGCAGCCAGTGATTGTTCACGCTGCGCCGGGTCCATGGCTTCGGCGTTGCCGGAGTGCATGTTCGATGTCGCCTTGTTGGCGGCGATAATCGCGGTCGTTACCTGCTGGTACAGGTCGGTCATGCCACCGGGAGAGTGGGGCATGAACACGGTCTGGGTGGACGACTTGTTGGCCATGCCCGACAGCGTATCGAAGTACTGGGTCAGCATGAGCAGCGCCATAACGCTCTCGCCCGATGCGCCGCCCATGCTGTGCTGAATCGCCTCGGCGGACTGCGAGAGACCGCTAGCGATGGCCTGTCGCTGCTTGGCGATACCAATACCCTGCAGGTGCTTGCTTTCGGCCTCAGCCTCGGCGGCTTTGACGACGCGAATCTTTGCGGCCTCGGCCTCCATTTCGGCTGCAACCCGCATGCGTTCAGCGGCGTTGATACGGTTCATGGAGTCTTTGACCTGTGGTGCCGGGTCGATGTCCGTGACGAGGGTTCGCACAATTTTGTAGCCAAACTCGTCCATGACATCGGCCAGGTTCTCGAGAACCGCATCGGCGACGTCGTCTTTGGCTTCGAAGACCTGATCGAGCTTCAGTTGCGGTACGCGGGCGCGTACGACATCAAAGACGTAGCTTTCAATCTGCGCCTGTGGGTTATCCAGACGATAATATGCATCGGCCGGGTTGCTGATTTGATACTGAACCGCGACGGTCATGTGTACGAAGACGTTGTCGAGCGTTTTGGTTTCGACTTTTACCAGCATCTCCTGAATACGCAGATTCAGACGCGCGACGACCTTGTCGACAATGGGGACTTTCACGTTCAGTCCGGGGGTCGCCACTGCTGCATGCTTTCCAAACCGTTGTACAATCGCGACCGACTGCTGCTGCACCGTGAAGAAAATCGCCGGAATGAAGAAGAGAAAGAAAAAGGCGAGGAAACCCGCCAGAACAAATATCGGCTGCATGAAAACCTCCACAGGTTAGGTGACCCTTCTTACAACCCATTGGCCTTTGTCGGGGCGTGCGTCAAGCCCTCGAACCTGCACCATTTCGACAGCGTACGACCGCCCTGCCTGTCTGGTAAAGAGCTTCGCCCCGCACATGGTTGAAGGAACAGGCCCGACAGCGCTGTGCAAAGGGCTCGTGCTAATTCAGCCGAGCGACAAAGACATCGTCCGTGCCCGACGCGCTGACGATGGACCCTACGACTACTGCTTTTCCGCTGGCATCGATGGCAACGCCGAACGCCTCACTTTCGACAGTAGCGCCAAACAAGTAGGTAACGCCGCCGGTTCCGTAGGTGGTATCGAGTACGCCGGCTGCAGTCACACGCGCCACAAAGGCGCGGTCAACACCACCCTGCGAAGAGCGTCCGACGATGATCAGATGGCCGCTTCCGTCGACGGCGATGTCTTCCACGCGGTCGGTGTCTCCGAGGTCGAGGGTGAATACACCTGCGGTGCCGAATGCGGTGCGCGTGCTGCCGTCATTGTTCAGGGCAACGATCAGCAGATTTTCGTCGCTACCATTGTCGGTTGAGCCGGCAGCAAAGATGCCGGAGGCGTTGCCGGCCACAGCGAACCAGCCATCATCGGTGTTGTCTGCGCCGAAATCCCAGACCACCTGGCTGAACGCGCTTGAGGTTCCATCCAGCGAGCGCGTGGCAATGAACGCGTTGTCGTCGATGCCATTCTCCCGTGTGCCCACAAGGTACATGGTGGTTCCTACAGCGGATGCATCGCGTACAAGGTCCGAGCTGCCCGAGGGAGGGAACGAGAAGAAGCCTCCGACGCCGAACGAGGTATCCACCGTGATGCCACTAGAGCGGCTGGTCATCGGTGACCAGAGGGACGACGTGAGCGAGGCAATGCCGTAGTGGGTTCTGCCGCCCGGGTTTGTGGCAACTCCCCAGGCCACGGATGCGGTGCCCGTGCCGGGGTTCACGTACCCTGCGTCGGTTGACCCCGTCGAAAGCGCTGCCGTATCGATGACGTAGGGTCGCTCGGTCGTGCCGCTGAAAATGGCCGAGCCAACAGCGACGATGCGACTGGCGGAGGCATTCCAGGCGATAGCCAGCCCTGTGCTGGCCGGAGAGGTCTGGGTCAGGAATCCATTTGCCCTGAACAATGTATCTGCGGCTCCCGCGGTGCTCAGCAGACCCACAAACATGGCGTTGAGGCCAGATGCCTGCGTGGCTGCGCCTGTCAACGCGATACGGCCATCCGGGAGGATGACGAGATCACGCGCTACCTCGTTTCGGTTGGACGTGTTGATTCCAAGTGTTGACGAAGCAATGCCGGACACACCGAAGGTGTTGTCGGGAGTACCCGGGAAAACCCGGGTCGCGCATACGGGCGGTGCGTTGAAAACATTCGCACAGGTGAAGCCGGCTTCGGGACCACAGCCACCATTGTTGGTGTCGCACTCGTTGATATCGGTGCAGGTGGGTGTGGCACCGATATTGTTGAGGCAGGTCACACGTCCGACGGTTCCACAGCCGCCGTTGTTGGTGTCGCACTCGTTGATGTCCGAGCAGGTCGGCGCTGCAAAGAGGTTGTTCTGGCAGCGGTAGAAGCCTGGATTGCCGCAGCCGCCGTTGTTGGTGTCGCATTCGTCGATGTCGGTGCAGGTGGCAGCAGCGCCGATGTTGTTGGTACAGCGAGCGACGGCCGGGTCACCGCAGCCACCGTTCCCGAACGCGCATTCGTTGCGGTCACCGCATGTAGGCTCTGCCGCGAAGTTGTTGAAACAGGTGTAGAAAGTGGCGTCTCCACAACCTCCGTTTTCAGTGGCGCACTCGTTGAGGTCCAGACACGTGGGTGAAGAGCCGATGTTGTTCTGGCACGTCACAAAGTTCGTGTCGCCACAGGCGCCGTTGTTGGTGTCGCATTCATTGATGTCTGCGCATACCGGCAGTCCACCCACGACTTCAGAGCAGCTGAAATAGGTGGGGTCGCCACATCCACCGTTGTCGGTATCGCACTCACGAATGTCCGTACACGTCGGAGAGGCAAACTCATTGTTCGAGCACGTAAAGAAACCGGGGTCTCCGCAGCCCCCGTTGTTTGTCTCGCATTCGTTGATGTCTTCGCAAATGGCCACGTCGGCGAACTGGTTGATGCAACGTGCCTGATTTGCGGGGCCGCAGCCCCCGTTGTTCGTCTCGCATTCGTTGATGTCTTCACACGTAGCGCTCCCACCGACCACGTTCTGGCAACGCAGGAAGGTTGCATCGCCGCAACCTCCGTTGTCGGTATCGCATTCGTTGATGTCTGCGCAGGTTGGCGCGGCGCCGACGTTGTTGGTGCAGCTCCAGAAGCGCGCTTCTCCACAACCCCCGTTATCAGTCTCGCATTCATTCACGTCTGCGCAGGTCGGCGCCGAGCGGAAGTTATTTGTGCAAGAGAAGCGCAGCGGGTCGCCGCATCCACCATTGTCGGTGTTGCACTCATTCACGTCGCCGCACTCCGGTGCGCCACCGGCGACTTCAATGCACGACGACACAGCCACGTCACCACAGCCACCATTGTCGACCTCGCACTCGAGCACATCACTGCACAGGGGAGCGGCATTCGGCAAATCGGTACACTCGGTGTAAACAGGATCTCCGCATTCACCGTTGTTGCTATCGCATGCATTGATGTCTTCGCAGAGCACGGGCGCACGCGTCTGGTTCACGCATCGAACCCAGGCCGGATCGCCGCAGCCACCATTGTCGAAGTCACACTCATTGACGTCGTTACATACGGGGGCAGCAGCGAGCTGCTCGACGCAGGTCACCTGCAGCACATCGCCGCAG
>JAGWVZ010000687.1 GCA_018970625.1 Myxococcales bacterium
GTGATGAAGCGCCAGCCGCCATAGCCTCGTCCGGCAAGCGTCAGCGCAAGTATGACGCCATCCATGATGCACTGGTTGCTTTGTGGGAAGCCTCGCATCGCATTTGCGGCTAGACCAAATTCCACATGATGTGGATCAACCCCGATAGCCAGCGTGGCTGAAGTAGCCTCGGCAGTCCTCTTTCGTAAATGCCGTGATGCTTTGACCAACGAGTTTGGTGAGGGCGTCGACGGTGCGGGCGCTGCCTTTGCGGAGCAAGGCTTTCAATTTCGAATAGGCGTTTTCGATCGGATTGAGATCGGGCGAGTAGGCCGGCAGGTATCGCAGCGTTGCGCCAGCGGCTTCGATTGCTTCAGCGACACCGGCAACCTTATGCGTTTGAAGGTTATCCATGAAGACGATGTCGCCTTTCTTCAGAGCCGGAGCGAGCACCTTTTCGACGTAGGCAAGAAAGGCCGGGCCATCCATCGGGCCGTCGACGACAAAGGGCGCTGTAAGGCCATCGACGCGCAAAGCCGCAACGAGGGTCAGCGTCTTCCAGTGGCCGTGCGGCACTTTCGACACCAAGCGCTCGCCGACCGGCGCCCGACCGTATAGACGTGTCATCTTCGTTGTCACGGCTGTTTCGTCAACGAATACAAGACGCCGTCGCGACAGCTTCGGTTGCTCTGCCTTCAGACTTGCTCGTGCGGCCGCGACGTCAGGGCGATCCTGTTCTGCCGCGTGCAGCACTTTTTTTAAATGTGATCGCATGGCGATCGTAGAAGCGCCAGACCGAGCTGACGGCAACTGCGATCTGCTTCTCACGACTGAGCCTGTCCCGGATTTCCTCCAGGGTCAGGTCCGGTTCTTCCGCGACGAGAGCGAGCAGCCAATCCTCGTACGCCTTCAGCGGAGAGCGGTTGTGTCCGGTTCCAGGCTTGGCTTCGACATGTCCCGTGGAGCGCCAACGGTTGAGCCAGCGAACCGCAGTCGATGGAGCGACATTGAGAACGCGCGCAGCCTCGCGCCGGCTTTCTCCATCCTCCACCAACAGCACAGCGCGTTCGCGCAGGTCCTTGGAATACCCCTTCGCCATGCTGCACTCCGCCATTGCCGACGGGGCAATCGAATCTGATTTGCGGCTCGGAGGGAATCCCCCCGTCGCAAATCCGACTCACATCACGTAGAAACCGCTCTAGTGTACCGACCCGCAATTGTCGACTAAGATCTGCGCTGCAACTGATTTGCGGGCGGGATCATAGCTATGGCGCGGCCGATCAAGAAACTGCATGCGGAGCCTGACGTCGTTCGGGAATTGCGGCGGCGGGCGAAAGCTCCTACCAGCACGGTCAGGGAGCGCGATCGTGCGGAAATCATTCTTTTGCGTATCGAAGGCGTCGGCGTCGGCGTCGGCGTCGATGCGGTTGCCGGGAAGCTCGGTACAAAGAGCAAGCGCGTGTCGATGTGGGCACGGCGTTTCGAGCTCCACGGCCTTGACGGGCTGAAGGATAAGGCCGGGCGTGGGCGCAAGCCATCGATCCCGACGCAGAAGATCGAGCGCGTCGTCACCGAGGTGACGCGACCGCCGCCGAACCGCCAGCGCTGGAGCGTACGCAGCATGAGCCGACACTCTGGCGTCTCGGCGAGCTCTGTGCAGCGGATCTGGTCGAAGAACGAGTTGAAACCCCACATCACCCGCACCTTCAAGCTTTCAAATGATCCTGACTTTGAACGAAAATTCTGGGATGTGGTCGGCCTCTATCTCAATCCACCGGTGAACGCGCTGGTTCTGTGTTGCGACGAAAAGAGCCAGTGTCAGGCGCTTGAGCGCACCCAGCCAAGCCTGCCTCTGGCGCCGGGGCGACCCAAGACGATGACCCACGACTACACGCGCCACGGTACGATTACCCTATTCGCAGCGCTGATCGCCGCGACCGGCAAGCTGATCACGCGCACAGAGGGGAGCCACACGCACGTCGAGTGGTTACGCTTCCTCAAACAGATCAACCGCGAAACGCCGAAGGAGCTCGATCTGCACCTGATCGCCGACAACTATGCAACCCACAAGCATCCGAAAGTGAAAGCGTGGCTCGCGCGCCATCCCCGCTTCAAGATGCATTTCACGCCGACATCCTCCTCCTGGCTCAATCTGGTCGAGCGCTTCTTCGCAGACCTGACGGCTGACGTGATCCGCTCAGGAAGCTTCGCTTCGGTCGGCGAGCTGGTCGCCGATATCAAGGCCTAT
>JAGWVZ010000688.1 GCA_018970625.1 Myxococcales bacterium
TGCTGCTGGGTGTCCTGCTGACCATCGTCCTGACGAATCAGCAAAAGTCACGAGATGCCCTGCTCGCGTCCCTCGAAACCCGGGCGAACTCGGGCGCCGCGCAGGCGGTTCCGGTAGATCCCTGGGCTGGTCGCGAGGCCGACGCGGTCGCGCTGGTACACGCGCGCACGGTCACCAACCCCGATGGTTCCGCACAGACGCTCCTGGCACGCGTGGACGCAGGTCTGCTGAGTCAGAATCTTCAATTCTTTCAGGAACTCGGTATTTCTTCGGGCGTCTGGACGGGACGCCGAATCCAGAACACCACCGTCTATGAGGTTCGCTACCTGTTCACCTATCACGGTCTGAATTTTGGACCCCGATGGCTGGTGCAACTTGATCCGGAGGGGCTCCGGCCTGACGGCTCAGGCGGCGTGCTCGCTACCAACGCCCTGGCGAAACTTCTGGAGTCTGCTGACCCCTCCACGCTCTGGCGTTACTTCAACCGTTCCGAAGAAGTGCTCACTGCGCTGACAGAGCATCGCTTTGATTCAGGCGTACGGCTCGCTGCCTCGCTGCTCATCTATTTCCAGGGTCGGCTCGGCGAGGAGTCTGAGCTCGACGTTATCGGGTGGGCCATTGTACCCGAGGAGATCGACCCGCAGGGAGAGATGGTCTATCGCGCCGTCTTCCAATGGAACGAGGGTGACCGCGTCGAAGATGCCGTATGGCAGGTCAGCTACCAGGGCGGCCAGCCCACCTTCCGTCCCCGCGATCGCCGTGCCGACGAAATCATGGCGCTCGGTGTACAGACGCAGGCAACGGACGTGCTCGATATCCGCCCCATGTCGATGCGCGAAGACGTGAACCCGCGCACCGAGCAGGACAATTGTCGGCGAGCCCTGCGTTATCTTCTCGCCGATACCCGCATCGTCGAGGCCGTGGGAGCTGTGCTCGCACACCGCGCACGCACCACCACGCTGGAATACCTGAACTGGCATGTGGATGTGAACGCCGAAGACCCCTCTCGTTGCACGGTGGAGTACAACTACAAGCAGGCGGGCGAGGAGCGAGCTGTGGTCTGGCAGGTTGCGCACGGTACAGGGGAGCGTTATCCGATCGACGAGATCGCCCGCGTCGCGGAACGATCCGTCCGCATTCAGGCATCGGCTCCGCCATCGGCTTCCGCAACTCCATGACCGACCCTCGTGACAACAACGTCTCAGGCGCAGACGAATCGCGTCCCTTTGCCCTCCCGGCAGGACCAAAAGGGCATCAGATTCGTCGCCTGGGCGCCCCTCGACCGGCCGGAGCAGCCTTGTTTGTCTGGCAGGACGTGCTCAACGAGCTTTGTCTGGCCGCGCAACGTCGGCAGGACACCTTCCAGACCGCCATTCTGCTGGGTAGCGTTCGGGAGGCCGCCGCAGGTACGGGTGTGCTCGTTCAGGGCTATGCCGAGCTTTCTGCATGGCGCGATGAGATGACGTTTCTGCACGAGACCCTGGAAGACTGGTCCATGCTGGTCAACAGGGTGCGACGCGGCCCCGCACCCTTGCGACCCGTTGGCTGGGTCTCTATGGTCCCGGGAGCGCAGGGAAAGCTTCGACCGCTCGATGAGTTCCTGCACCGGTCGCTCTTCGGGCTGCCTTTTCAAGTCGTATTGTCCCTTGATGGCCAGAACGACCGCTGCGCCGCGTGGGCAACGGACGCTCAGGGATACCTCGTCAATATTGGATTCAACCTCGTCATGCCCAACTCCGGGGATGCCCGACCTGCAGGAGCTGCTCTATGAACATTATCGACGTCCATGCCCGCGAAATCCTGGATTCACGCGGAAATCCCACACTCGAAGTCGAAGTGACCCTGGACTCCGGCCACGCCGGACGGGCAGCCGTGCCGTCGGGAGCATCGACCGGCGAGCGCGAAGCGCTCGAACTTCGTGACAAAGACCCCGCCCGGTACCTTGGAAAGGGGGTGCTCACGGCCGTGCGCCACGTGAATGAGGTCATCGCTCCGGCGATCGTCGGGTTTCAGGCCGACGACCAAATCGGCGTCGACTCAGAGCTACTCGCTATCGATGGCACCGAAAACAAAGGCAAGCTGGGCGCGAATGCCATCCTCGGCGTCTCGATGGCCATCGCTCACGCCGCCGCACGCCGCATGGGTCAGCCCCTGTATCGCTACCTGGGTGGTCCCAACGCGCGTGTCCTGCCCGTGCCCATGATGAACATCATCAATGGGGGT
>JAGWVZ010000689.1 GCA_018970625.1 Myxococcales bacterium
CAGGAGTCCAGGTGAGCGGCAATCAGGCTGCGGTCGATCATGAAACGGTCAGGGGCAGGGGCAGGCGGGAAGGGCGAGGGCAGGCAGCAGCGGCGGAGCGCGAGCCTGCATTGCCACTCGACGACGACGATGACAACCAGTAGGTTGCTGCGGCGCAGGCGGCGATGTCCAAACGGTAGCCAGGGAGCAGCGAATGACGGATAACGCGGAGAATGAGGTACGTGAGGAGGACGCGGTGGTAGCGCTCGCCAAACTCTTGTATCGCATGGAGTTGCGCCAACAAGTGGCCGCAGCGGCGGCCGAAATGCTAATCAGGAACGCGGAGCAGTTGTCGGGCGAACTCAAGCCGCGTCTCTGGGTAAAATGGGCCGATACGGTCCACCGCAACCTCGAGCAGCTCGTTGACGAACACGTCGAAGAGAACTTCGAAAAATGTCGTGCGAAGGCGCAGGACATTATCCGCGGAAATGTGGCAGCAACTCGGCCCGACGCGGCCAGATCTTCGCCTGGCGAGCAGTCTGATGCAACTCCGGCAACCGCTCTTACCCCCGAGGAACGGTTGCAGCGTGAGTTGAAGGCGTCCATGGATGAACTGAACGATTTAGCCAACGCCGAGATGGTGCCCTACCCACCAGAATTACTCCCCTGATTCAGCCTGCAAGGGATGCCATGTTGCCCGTAATACGTCAGACGCCATCGCGAATCGTATGTTTGACCGAAGAGACGACTGAATTGCTGTACGCGCTGGGTGAAGAGGAACGAATCGTCGGAATTACGGCATACACCGAACGCCCAACCCGTGCCCGCGCCGAAAAGCCGGTTGTGTCGGCCTTTGTGGGTGGCAGCCTCGAGCGAATTCAGAGACTGCAACCCGACCTGGTGATTGGATTTTCTGACGTGCAGGCCGACTGGGCACGCACGCTCATTCACGCCGGTTTGCCGGTGCTGATTTTCAATCAGCGCAGCCTGCAGGAAATCATCGACGTACTCATGCAAATCGGCTCCCTGATTGGGCGTTCCCACGATACCCGCAAGCTGCTCGACAGCTGGCTGTCTGAGCTCGATGCCCTCGCGCGCGATGCCAGCCGCCGGGTGGCCGAACGAGGCAGCCGCCCCCGGGTTTATTTCGAGGAATGGGACGACCCCATGATCAGCGGCATCCACTGGGTTCACGAACTTGTTTCGCTCGCCGGCGGCGAAAATATCTTCGCGGAACGCGCCACGTCAGCGGCTTCGGTCGGGCGCCAGTGTACGGTTGAAGAGGTGCGCGAGCGCGCGCCCGACGTGATTCTGGCGTCGTGGTGCGGCAAGCCATTTGACGCCGGGTTGTGCGCGCGGCGTCTGGGCAGCACGGTGCCGGCGGTGGCAGCCGGTCGCCTTCACGCACTCGATTCAGCCACGGTTTTACAGCCCGGCCCCGCCTGCCTGACCGACGGCGCACAGGACATTTTCAGGGCGGTGTGGAACCTGCCGCCGCGCGAACAACCAGCGCCGCACACGCGATGAACGACCCGCGTCAAGCCTCGTCGATGGCTCGTCCCGCCGCAGTCTGCAGCCGCGAAAATTCAGTCAGCACCGACCAGCACTCGTCCTGTAGCGCATAATCCTGCAGCACCACGGCCTCGCCAAACCGTTCACTAAACCGCCCGGCGACGTGCCGTTGCACCGCAATACGATAGGTCGCTGTGGGTTCGATCACCTCGGGACCCACCCAACCCCATTCGTCTGGCACCGCGTCCCGAACCAGCGTCAGCGCGGCACCGGTCAATGTCCCGAATCCCACGCTGTTGTAGCCCGGCGTGCCGGCCGGCTGTCGCTCCACGGTAAATACCTGAATAAAGTCCTGCGGCGTCACGTCGCCGCGCGGCAGCGTCACCCATGCCGTGCTTCGATCAATCAGCGCCGCGTCGCATTCCAGCACCGGCACGCACGCCCGCGCCAGTAACAATGCCATCTCGGCCGCCGACAGCGACGACGACGCGCGCCCCACCACCTCGGATGCCGCCGGCGCAAGCTCCTGCACGAGCGCCACAATCGCCGCGTTCGTCTCATCATCGGCCGGCGCTACGCCGTCGGCGTTCAACTGCAGGACATAACGATAGCCCGTGATCTCCTTGCTGGTGGTGTCCACATCGACATCCAGCTGTGCAATCCAGGCCGCCGAAGAACCGGCCTGAATAATAATGGTGTCGTTGACGATCTCTTCCGGGTTCACAATGGAGT
>JAGWVZ010000690.1 GCA_018970625.1 Myxococcales bacterium
CCAGAGGTACTGGTTGGTGACCTCGTGGTGGAACTGGATTTCGGACGTCTTGACCATGGACCCCAGCGCCTTGGGGCAACGGTCGGCCGACATCTGCTTGAGCGCTGCGAACTTGTCGTGGACGTCTGCACCCAGGAGGTCCTGCGAGAAGCGCGAGGCCTTGAAGTTACGAATGGCGTCGTAGATGTTGTCGGGCAGGTAGCGGGTGCGAGGACGCTTGTCGGCGTCGGCCATCGCGTTGTGCCCTTCCAGACCCGTGCGGAAGAGCGCGTACAGGGTCAGGTACGGGTTGGCATCCGGTCCGATGGAGCGGACCTCCACACGAGCCGATTTCTCATTGCCGAGGGGGATACGGACCATCGAGCCACGGTCAACGGCCGATGCCTTGATCTGGTTCGGCGCCTCATAATGCGGGTCCAGACGACGATACGAGTTCACGCTGGAGTTCAGGATGAGGCAGATGTCGTTGGCGCTGGTGAGGATACGACCGATGAAGTCCCAGCCCATGGGCGACATGCCCTCTTTGCCCTTCTTGTCGAAGAACAGGTTCTTGCCCTTCTTGGAGATCGACATGTTGGTGTGCATGCCGTTGCCGTTCACGCCGGTGACCGGCTTGGGCAGGAACGACGCCGTCATGTCCATCAGCGCCGCGACCTGACGGGCAAGCAACTTATACAGCTGCACCTGATCGGCCGCGATGCAGACCTCGGTGTACGAGTAGTTCATCTCGAACTGTGAAGGCGCGACCTCCGGGTGGTCCTTCTCGTTCTGGAAGCCCATGGCGCGCTGCGCTTCGGCCGAAGCGTCAATGAACTTCCGCAGCGCGTCGCCGGGCAGCGAGTGGTAGTAACCACCCTCCGAGATGAAGTCGAACTTGCCGGCGTCCTTGTAGTGACGCTCCGCATCGCGGCCCTTGAACAGGAACCCTTCGATCTCCATCGCCGCGCTCAGGGTCAGACCGTCCTTCTTGAAGATACCTTCCGCAAAATCCTTCAGGCGTGCGCGAAGGTCACCCGGATACGGGGTGCCGTCTTTCTCGCGCACTTCGCTGAACACCAGCACCTTGCCAGGCCCGAAGATGTCGGACGGCAGCCAGTAGAATGCTGCCCAGTCGATGGCCAGACGAAGGTCCGACTCGGCCTGTGCCGAGAAGCCGCGGATGGAAGACCCGTCGAAGGTCAGGTTGTCATGCGACTTCAGAAGGAACTTCTTGTCGTAGTCCAGCATGTGCAGGCGACCTTCCAGGTCGGTGAAGCACACCGTCACCGCCTTGATACGCTTCTCGCTCTCGAGGTACTCCATGCGCTCTTTGGCGATGACGTCCGGCGACACGCGGTCGAGCCGCTGCTGCTTCGCCTTCAGGTTCATCTCCTCAAGCTGGTCGTAAGGAATCTCCAGGAACTCACGCAGGGCAGGATTCGTAAACATGAAACCTCGTGTCGTCGACTTGAAGCAGGGTCGTCGAAATACTCAGCCATCGTCAGATTTAGGTCATTCGTTATCCGATGAAGGCTAAAATCGACGATGTCTATACTAGATTCGTTCACGAATAGCCAATCTCAATCGCGCACCGCGTCAAAATGATGCGCCGCGTTCCCTGCCGTTACGCGCAGCGACACGACCGCGTCGCGTGACTCCTGATTCCATGCCGCTGAGCCCGATTCATTTTCGCAACGCCTGCGCGTGAGTGAGCGCTCACCCTCGTGATCTCGACCCATCGTCGCTCGAACCGGTGCGTTCCGGCGGCTCAGCGAGACAGCCAGCTCCCCGACGGGATCACGCTCGCACCCTGCAAAAGATCGGCATGCAACGTGTACACCCACGCCTCGCGACCACTCACCAGTCGTATCCACTGACGGTCATAGAATCCGGGGCATTCCTCCAGCTCATCCAGGCGGGCCAGCTGTGCGGCGCTCACTTCAAACACCTCGCCGGGAACCGATTGTTCGCCACCGTTCACCAGCGCCGGATAATCGCCAAAACTGAACAGCGTAAAGCGCGCCTCGGTACGGTCGGCGCCAACAAAGCGTGCAGCCGACAGCCAGTTCGCGTGATTCGACTCGCCGCGCAGCAGCGTGCCGTACACAAAGATCAACGTCATGAACTCCGTTTCCATGTCCGTGCACAGTGAGTTCCAAAGGTACGCACGTCTGCCACAGACACGCACCTGCGACAACGTTCAGCAATCGCCGTCCCTGCATGTACTCGACCTTGTCTCCGGG
>JAGWVZ010000691.1 GCA_018970625.1 Myxococcales bacterium
GTGACGATTGTGGCTGATCTGGATACCCCGTTCCAGATCCTTGCGCAGGTGATGGTCACTCTTGCAGCTGCGGGTGTCGCCGAGGTGAAATTCGGTGTTCTACGTTGTCCGCAGGGTAATGTCTGCGGCGAGTGAGTTCATCGGAAACGGAGTCTCGCGCGTGCCATACCGGTCACCTCTCTGTTCATCCGCGCTGAAGAGCAACGACGCTGGCAGGTTTCTACGCACCCGACCTTCGGTTATGTGACAGGGGATACATGGCGACTCAATCCAGCCCAAAATCATCCGGTACCTCCAAGGGCCCTCAGCGCATCCTGCGGCTTGGCATCATTCAGAACAGCCGTATTATCGAAGAACGGCTGATTCGCACCCGCGCACCGGTGAGCGTCGGCGAAAGCCCGAAGAACACGTTCGCACTGATCGGCGACTCGGTGCCGAAGAGCTATACGGTCTTTGACGTACGTCAGGACCAGTATGTGCTTCGCTTTGACAAGACAATGACCGGTCGCGTGACAGTGGGCTCCGCGGCGTTCGACCTTCAGGCGTTGCGTGACTCTGGGAAGGCAAAGCAGGAGGGCGACGTCTGGGCTGTTGCGATCGACGAGCGCTCAAGAGGCAAGGTGTCTCTGGGCGAGATCACGATCCTCTTTCAGTTCGTGAACGCGCCGCCGCTTCGCATGGCGCCCAGCCTGCCGTCCCACATTCGCGGCGGCCCGGTTCAGTTCTTCCTGTCGAACACCGGCCTGCAGGGCGGGTTTCTGTTCTGTCTGGGCATGTCAGCCCTGTTTCAGGTGACGTCGGCGTGGTTCCTGATCAATCGGGTTCCTCCTCCTCCCCGTCCCTCGCTCGCCGACGCCGTCGAGCAGCTCGTCGCTATCCTTCGGGAGCCGATTGAGCCCCCCGAGGAGATCGAGTTGCCTGAGCAGGAGGTCGACGAGGGGACCGGAGAAGAAGTAGTCGACGAAGATGCCCCTGCCGAGGAGGTCGCGGAGGAGCGGCCCGTTCCTCAGGAGCAGCCCTCTGAACCGTCGGCCCCCCAGTCCGGCGATGCAGTGCGTGAGCAGGTGCGCGAGCAGGTCGCCACAGGCACCGCAATCGGTTCGCTGATCACTGGTGCGGGGCCCGGCACGGCATTCGCTGGCGGTTCAATCGACGTGAACAGCGCGATGCGCGATATCTCCGGTCAGGTGGGACAGGGTACTGCTGGCGGTATCACCAGCAACACGGGTTTGGGTACCAATGATGGCGTGGGTACGGGGGCCGAGCGCGTCGGTGTTGTGGAGCAGAACGGCTCGTCTTTGACTCGTGAAGCCGGGAACTCTGCCGGCGGTGAAGCTAGCTCGGGTCGTGAAGTAACGGTCCGTGCACGCATACGCGGCGCCGACATTCAGGCACGTGGGTCGGGTACACTCGATCAGGATCAGCTGAGTTCCTACCTGCAGAGGCAGCAACGCCGGCTCCAGCAGTGCTATGAGCGCGAGCTGGCGCGCAATCCGAGCATCAGTGGTCGTGTACAAATTCAGTTCACGGTGGATAGCTCGGGTAGTGTCACTGATGCGCGGATTCCGAACTCCGAGCTGCCTGACTCCGTGGACAACTGCATCCTCACGGAAGTACGTCGTTGGCAGCCTGGCAGGCCTGAGGGCGGTTCTGTGACGATCCGGCGTACCTATCTGTTTGAAAACGGCGGTTGATGCGTTTGGCGATGAGCCATTAAGCTGCCGCGATGGGACGAGTCTTTTTGCCGTTGTTCTCTGTAGGAGCCATTTTCCGACACAGCATTCCGGTGTCCGTTGTATTTATCTCGGCAGCGGTGTTTGACATGGGTCGTGTGTGTCTCTAGGGTCAGGCGTGTTGAACCTCCCGCGTCGCAAGGATGATGATGAGACCTTGGTTGATGATAAGGCGCTGCGCGCTGTACACTCTGTTGGCGGTCTCCAGCGTGGCGCCTCCTGTGGTGTCCGTGTCTCAGGCTCAGGTAGCTTCTTCTCCGTCTGACGACATGTCAGTGCCTGAGATGTTGCGTGATGCCACCGAAATGGTGGCGTCGATCCTTGCGGCCCAGAATTTTGTGGAACGGGCGCTTGAAGCCGAAATGGAAGCGTCTGCAGATGCTCAACGTGTGGAGTTCATTCAGGAGCGTTTGACCGCGATCCAGGGCTTTGCCCGTGTGGCGGAGGAGGCCCTTGCGAGTTTGTCAGTCGTTTCGGGC
>JAGWVZ010000692.1 GCA_018970625.1 Myxococcales bacterium
GGCGAGCTCTTCGGGCCCCGAACGACGACGGCATGCCCGTACGCGTCCCGCATCGGTGATGATGCACTCCAGCACGACCGTGCCGGTGATGCCGGCCTCGCGGAACTCTCGGGGGTAGCCCAGTTGAGGCTCGCGTCTGAGCAGCTCGGGCGGTTCGCTGGTGTCTTCGAGGCGAACGACGCGCCGCGCGTTCTCTTCGTCGCGTCCGCGCTCTTCGCGGCGATCGCGCGCTTCATCACGACGCGCTTCGGTGCGTTCAGCGCGCGGGGCACCGCTATTGCGTCCGTTTCCACGACCGTTGCCTGAGCCGGTGCCGGGCGCAATGCCGGGGCCGGTTCCACCGGGCGCGGTCGCAAAGCCCGGACCGCCACCATCACCCGGCGGGCCCAGAGGGGCTTCGTCCACCGGAGGCGCCGCAGGCTCGGGCTCTGGCTCCGGTTCTGGCTCGGGTTCCGGCTCCGGTTCCGGCTCGGGCATGGGTTCCGGTTCCGGCTGTGCCACCGGTTCAGGAGGCAGCATCTCATTGACTTCGGCCTCGGGCTCCTCTTCTTCGACAGGGGGCTGTAACTCCTGCTCAAGCTCCTGTTGTTGCAGCAGGATCTGCACAAGGTGGCTGTTCAGGAGGTCCTCAATTCCGCCACGCTGCGGCGGCGGAACGCGCTCAATGAGCCACCAGGCGAAGCCGACCTGAGAGACCGTCGAAAAGAGCATCGCCAACAGCAGCGGCGAGAGCAGGGCGGCGATCAACAGCTTGCGGCGAAGCGGAAAGGCCTGAGCGGCATCCTGTCGCGTGTCTTCGGGAGTTCCTGGATCGCCACCCGACCACGCCTTTTCCTCGGAATCGACCACCGCATCGGTCGAGCCAATGCTCGGCGCCACCTCCGGCATATCTGCCAGCGGTGGAGTATCCATAATGGGCGAAGTAGCGGCCTGTGCATCGCTGGAGACGGTCGGGAAGTCGGCCGACCAGCGCGACTCGGGATGGCTTTCGCCGACTGACGGCAGGAGCTCTCTTTGGTCCATGGCGAGATCACGCATGTCACAGAACGTTCACCAGCGAACGTTGGGCGGCCGTTTAGATCGCTCACGTGACATGTATGACACCGATGTGAAGAGAATTGTCGTCGTTGCGGTGACGTGCGGGTGTGATGTTTGTTGTTTCGTTGGAATGTGTGGCGATTGCGCGAAAACGGCGACGAAGTTGTGTCAGCAGTTAACGTCGCTGACACACCAGAGCGCCGTTGAGGCTCTCGCGACACTCTGATCCGTCGCAACAATCGTCGGTCGTGGAGCAGGGCAGACTGTCACGAACGCAGGCTGTGTCCTGACACGTGGTGGTACCGGCCGACTCCGAGAAGACGCACTCCTGACCAGAGCAACACTCGTCTGCCGTTTTGCAGACATCGCCGGCTGTTGTGCACGTGGGTGGCGACCAGTATCCGGTAATGTTCTGTCGGTTGGGATCCTGACCCGGCAGCCAGAATGCAGGAAAGCTGCCGTCTTCGCCGGGTGCCATGTCGGTTCGAATGGCCGTGACCCAGAGTTGTTTGTGCGTAGAGAACTGGCCGTACGGTCGCCGTGAGTAAAAGAGCAGCCAGTAGTAGCCGCCTTCGATGTACGGGCTGAAGGCGGGTTGAACGTCCAGCGACTGCGGGTTGGCGCGCAGCAGACGCGACGCGGTGCCCGTCGCCAGGTGGTACATCCACAGCGTCTGTGGATCGGCGTTGCCGGTATTGGGCGCTCGCCCAAAAGCCAGCCAGCGGGAGTCGGGCGTCCAGGTGGGGTAGCTGTAGGCATCGCCTTCCGGGCCGTCGCCGCTGGCGATGACGCGAGGTTCGCCAAAGGCGCCGGTGGCGCTGTCCCAGGGCATCAGGCACAGCTCGCTCTGCGAGAATGACCAGTCAGCGCCGTCACCACGTCGCGCGATGGCCAGCGTGGAGCCATCTGGCGACCAGGCCGGCATGGTGCCCTGACCGCCGGTGTTGATGGGTCCCAGATTCGCGACCCCTCCGGCAATGCCCGGCGTCACGTCGGCCAGCCACATGCTGCCGTTATGCACCGCCGCCGCGCGCGTGCCGCTGGGGTCAAACCCGACCATCGTCCAGCGGTTTTCACTGAAATTCTCGAGAATAGAGGGCTCCGGCGACGCTGTGCTGGCGAGCCCGGCCCGTGGGTCATCGCCGCCGTTGTACATGAACCCGAGCGT
>JAGWVZ010000693.1 GCA_018970625.1 Myxococcales bacterium
CAACAACAGCTCATCCCAGTCGTGATCGAGCGCCGGTGTTCCCATGCTGAGTCGTTCGACCTCTTCATCGGGCTGTTGCCGGGCTGCAATGCGCAGTTCGAGGTCAAGAAGCGCGGAGGTGGGCTTGTCGGCAACCGAAGCAACGATGGCGTGCAACCGCCAACGCAGGCTGCGGCGACCTGCCGTATGGGCCAGCTCGCCAATTTTCCGCAACACCGATTCGGCCAGCTCAAGCGACTGAAGTCGAGACCACGTTTGGGGTGCGAGAGAGGCAATGCCGTCCTGAACGGGCTCGTCGGTACATGAGATCGGATACCATGGCACGCCGATCGAGAGGATTTGATCGGTCATATCGGGCGCGAGACGGGATCGCAGACGATCGAACCATCGCTCAGCCAGCTGCGGAGTGCCGCCCTGCCAAAGCAGCTCCATATCGTTCGCTGCGTCATCGAGGAGCGGCACGACCTGTCGAAACGTGGGCCATCCAGCCTGCGCGGTGCGTTGAAACATGTCCCACACGGACCGTCGCGCACGACGAGACAGGTGTTCATCATGATCCCAGCCGATGGAACCGAATAGAAGAGTATCGAACAACTGCTCGATGTGCTCTCGATAGGCGGTAATACGGCTGAAATAGTCGCGACCATCGTGAAGAAGGCGCGGGATCATGCGACAGATTGCGCGCTCGCGAAGCCGAGGACCATGACCGACTACGTAGGCGATCGCGTCTGACGATGCATCCAGGCGGTCGTCGGCAGTATTCACGCACCGCCCGAGCTGCAACTCGCTGTCGATGGCGCGCAGCTCGCGCATCCAGTGCTGAAGTGCAGCACGCAGATGCGGGACCGAGCGGCGTGCCAGCTCGCCGAGCTGTGCCGGGTCGGCGTTCAGCCATTGAATGTCGGACAGTTCAACCCACGGTCGTTGCGCTGCCCTCGTTCGATCAAAGCCGCTGACGTCGCCCCGTGCCACCTCGTCAAGACCGTACCAGAGAACCACGGGAGCCAACTCGTTGAGCCGTGCACCGAGGTAATGTTCCCAGTCAGACGCATCTTCACGCCAGAAAAATGCCGCGGCGCGGTGGAGAAGTTCATGAGGCGTCCACTTGGCCATATGGTTCGGGTTGTACGTCGCGAAAGGCTCATCCTGCAGAAAGGACTGGTATTTCCCGACGTGAAAAATACCGGCATCCCACACCTGGTGGAGCTCATCGGAGACGGCATCGTCAGGAGTAACCGACTCGGGCCACGCCACGTATGGGCGATGTTCGATGTGCGCGTGAGCCGAACCTGATGCCGCCGCCATCATCACCGCACGCAGTCCAAAGGGGGATGCCACCACCTCGGCAACGGGAGCGCCTACCTGCTGAGCGAGGTCATGCGATACGATCTGTGCAACGGTTTGTTGTTGCTCGATGAATGCGGAGAGCCAGTCGGTGAGCTTGTCATCCGAAAGGTGCGACAGCGAGATCAAACGCTCGGACGGCGAGGAGCCGTGAATGGAAGGACAACGAGAGAGCACTTGCATCATGTTCACCGGACGATGCGGACAGAAACCCGACGAGCAGCCTGCATACCGCTACTGGCAGTCAAAGCCAAAGGTGTGACGGTGACCCATCAACACCAGCCTGGAATAGCCAGAACCCACAGGACGCTATTCGGGCATGGACCTGACCCTGAGCCGTGGTGCACCTGGCACACCCAGCGTTGGCAGGAGAAGGTTCCTGAACCAAAAACGAAAAAGGGCCCACGCGGGGCCCGAGATGACTCGACCGACGGGTCAGTGACTGCCGGCCGGGTGCGTTGCCGAAGCTTCCGCTGGGGCAGTGGGAGCGACGACCGCAGGAGCCGCAGAGGCTTCTGCGGGGACTGCAGGAGCGACCTCGCCGACCGGTGCAGCTGCGGCGTCAGCGGGAACGGGCGCCGACGCTTCTGACGGAGAAGGGGCGGTCGGAACAGCAGCTGGCTCGGCAGCGTGAGGGTCAGCAGCACCCTGAGGGGCGGCGTGAGAGCCGTCAGCGGCCGGTTCTGCATGCGCAGCATCTTCTGCATGCGCAGCATCTTCGGCTGCGGGAGCCTCTACCTCGGGAGCGGGACCGAACGCGGTTGGCCGCGCATCAGGATTCTCGGACCACCAGGTGTGGTAAGCCTCGGTTTCAGTGATCACGGCACGGCTACCCAGGTCCATGAGGGTGAAGCCAAAG
>JAGWVZ010000694.1 GCA_018970625.1 Myxococcales bacterium
CTCGCGACTCACCGCCGACTCGTTGACGTCGGCACCTTCAGGCGGCCCAATCAGCGGGCGCAGACCCGCCCAGGTCGAGATGATATCTTCGCGCCCAATCGGGTGGGCAGGGAAGTATTTCGATGTCGATTCAAGCAGATATGCGATGTCATCGCCGTCGGCATACACCTGCGCGGGATCACCTTTGTAGTCGGTGTCCGTGGTGCCGATGTAGGTGCTGTCGCCCCACGGAATCGCAAACAGCACACGTCCGTCAGCGGGATGCGCCATTACGACCGCATGATTCAACGGCAGCACCGCCTTCGGAACCACAATGTGCACGCCCTTCGTGGGGCGAAGCGTGCGTCGATGGCCTTCCGTGACAGCACCCAGCAACAGGTCGGTCCATGGGCCCGTCGCGTTGATGATGCACTTCGTGCGAACCGACTTTTCGGCCCCCGTCAGCATGCAACGCACCTGCAGCGTTGACACCCGGCCCTGAGCACGCGTCACCCCGGTGGCACGCGCGTACGTCACGACCACCGCCCCCTCATGCGCGGCATCGATGGCTGTCTCAAGCGTCAGACGCGCATCATCGGTCGCCGCGTCAAAATACAGCGGCGCGCCACGAAGCTGCTTTCGCTGCAGCGCGGGCTCCTCGCGTTCCAGATGTCGTGCCCACAACGTGCGTCTTCGGCCCGGCGAGCGAAACAGCGACAGCGCGTCGTACAGGAACATGCCTGCCGAGATCATGAACATGGGGCGCCGAGCCCCTTTGTAGATGGGGAAGATGAAGCCGAGCGGCGCGACCAGGTGTGGCGCCATCTTCAACAACACACCACGCTCACTCACCGACTCAAACACGAGCGCAAACTGAAGCTGCTCGAGGTAACGTAACCCGCCATGCACCAGTTTGGACGAACGCGAGCTGGTGCCGAAGGCGAGGTCATGCTGCTCGACCAGCGCGACCTTGAGACCGCGCCGAATCGCATCGCGGGCAATGCCGGCCCCGTTGATGCCGCCGCCGATAATCACAAGGTCGAAGTCGCCGTCCAGGCGCTCCCACATGTTCTGACGATTCAACATGGCGCATCACAGATAAGGGTACTTCAGGGCGGTACGCAGCTTCAGCAGGGAGCTCCGATACGCCAAATCCTGCCGCACTGCATCATAAACCCGAAATCGGGGGGCGAAAGAGGGGGTTGCGATGCACCCACGCAGGCGCAGCCTCCATGTCGCCCTGAAGGAGTGCAGGCGAGGCGCTGTATTTCGGGAGCGACGGTCCCGAGTGGCCCTGACGGTCCTGTTCAGACGGGTCGCTGGCGCCGCCGTCGTTACCGGTCGGCCATTTGAAGTGGCGGCAGGTCGGGCTGGTTTCGACCTCGGCCGCGCAGCAGGTCAACGGCTTCGGTCAGGCCATCGACCGTGAAGGGATACATGGGGAAGACCGTGCGAATGATGTGTGTGCTCTGGGCATTCCACATGCCGCGCGGTGACGGGTTCAACCACACAGACTGCGGAATGCGCTGCCGCAGGCGTTGCAGCCACTGCAGTCCTGTGTCCTGATTCTGCTGCCGGTAGTCGATGGCACCGCCTGCGTACAACACCTCGTACGGGTGCATGTACGCGTCGCCGACAATCATCAGGCGCCAGGTTTCGTCCACCTGCCGCAGCACCTCCATGGTGGGCGTGGCGCTCATGTTGGCCATGTCCAGAAACAGCTCGTCGTACACACAATTGTGGAAATACAGCGACTTGAACGCCTTGAAGTGTGTTGCGGCGTGTGCAGCTCCAAAGAGCCGCTCCGACAGCGCGGCGTAGGGGTCCATGGAGCCGCCGACATCCATCAGCAGCAACAATTTCAGCCGATTGCGGCGTTCCGGGCCATATACCAGCGTGATTTCGCCAGCCTCTCTGCCGGTTTTTTCGATGGTGCGATCGACGTCGAGCTCGGTTTGCGCGCCATCGCGGGCGAGCCGGCGCAGGCGGCGAAGCGCCGTGCCCATTTGTCGGGTATCGAGCACCCGGTCGGTGCGCAGGTTGGCAAATCGGCGCTCGGTCGCCACCTGCGCGGCGGTTTGTTGACCACCGCTGCCGACCCGCACACCCGCCGGGTTGGTGCCGCCCTGTCCAAACGGAGACGTGCCACCGGTACCAACCCAGTGGTTGCCGCCGTCGTGCCGTTCTTTCTGCTCCTTCATGCGGCGCTCGAACTCCTCGCGC
>JAGWVZ010000695.1 GCA_018970625.1 Myxococcales bacterium
TGCCACTTCCTCGGAGCTTATCGTTCCCGTGGGAACGCCGGTCCAGCTGACGATGACTTCGACCGATGTGCTCCACAGCTTCTTCGTACCAGCGTTTCGTATCAAGCGCGATGTGGTGCCCAATCGGTACACCGTGCAGTGGTTTGAAGCAGAGTCACTCGGCGATTTTCAGGTGTTCTGCACCGAATATTGTGGCGACAGCCACAGCTCCATGTTGTCGACTGTTCAGGTCATCCCCGCCGAAGAGTGGGAGGATCGTGTTCGACAGCTCGGCGGTTGTCCGGAAGACCCGGATGGCCTCGTCGCGTGTGGCGAAGTGGTCTACCGTGGTGCTTGCCAGAGC
Organism: Myxococcales bacterium; assembly: GCA_018970625.1. Next base: position 344 of record JAGWVZ010000695.1, read on the forward strand.
TGCCACTCCGTCAACGGCAGCGCGATGACCGGGCCCTCGTTTCAGGGCATTCTTGGCGCCGAGCGTCAGCTGGATGGCGCAATGGTCACCATCGATGATTCGAACTTCGATCTGTACGTGGCCAATTCGATCAGGAACCCAGCGGATTATCTGGTTCCCGGCTTTGCCAACGTGATGCCGGCAAACTTCGGCACTCAGCTGTCGGAGAGTCAGATTCTCGGTCTGGTCGCGTTCATTAAGAGCAAGCAATAATACTCCATTCCCGCCCGGGGTTGTTCCATGTCTTCTGTTGTCATCGATAAGGATCACGTCGCCGATGCCGGTCACGGCGCGGCCGAGGAGCCGGATTATCTGAGGGCCCGCAAGGGACTGATGTCGTGGCTGGTCACCGTGGACCACAAGCGTATCGGCATCATGTACCTTGTGGCCGTCATGTCCTTCTTTCTGGTTGGCGGTCTGTTGGCGCTTGGTGTTCGTTCCGAGCTACTGATGCCCAAACTTGCAGACGGAATGGGGACGTACGCTGCCGGCGGTGAGGAGGGCTTCCTCGTGTCGCGGCAGGTGTACAATCGCCTGTTCACGCTGCACGGCGCGGTCATGGTGTTCCTCGTGATTATCCCGTCCATCCCGGCTGCGCTGGGCAACTTTGTGTTGCCTCTCATGCTGGGCGCCAAGGACGTTGCCTTTCCAAAGATGAATCTCGCAAGCCTTTACATCTACGTAGTGGGCTCACTGTTCCTGACCTTCTCCATGGTCGCGAATGGTCTCGATACCGGATGGACATTCTACACGCCGTATTCGACGTCGACGGGCAACGGATACTCCGTTATCGCGGCCACGTTCGGCGCGTTTGTCCTCGGATTTTCATCCATCTTCACCGGCCTCAACTTTATCGTGACCGTTCACAAGATGAGAGCGCCGGGTCTGACCTGGGATCGGCTCCCGCTCTTTGTGTGGGCTATCTATTCGACGTCCCTGATTCAGGTCCTCGCAACTCCCGTCATCGCCATCACGCTGCTGCTCCTGATTATGGAGCGCACCATGGGCATCGGTATCTTCGACCCCGCGCTTGGTGGTGACCCGGTCCTGTTTCAGCACTTCTTCTGGTTCTACTCACACCCCGTCGTCTATGTGATGATTCTGCCCGGGTTCGGGGTCATCTCGGAGCTGATCACCGTTCACTCGCGCAAGGCCATCTTCGGCTACAAGGCCATCGCCGCCTCGTCGGTCGCTATCGCGTTCATCGGGTTCCTCGTCTGGGGTCACCACATGTTCGTAAGCGGACAGAGCGCACTGGCTGCCGCCGTGTTCTCGTTCCTTACGTTCATCGTCGCCGTGCCCACCGCCATCAAGGTCTTCTCGTGGGTCGCCACGTTGTACAAGGGCTCGATCGCCTACACGGCGCCCATGCTCTACACGCTGGCGTTCCTGTTTCTCTTCTCCATCGGCGGTCTCACCGGCCTTTTCCTGGGGGCGCTCTCCCTCGACGTATTCCTGCACGACACCTATTTCGTTGTCGCGCACTTCCACTACGTCATGATGGGCGGTACCATCTTCGCTTTCATCGGTGGTATCCACCACTGGTGGCCGAAAATCACCGGAAAGACCTACAACGAGAAGATCGCGTCGGTCGCGTGCCTGCTCAGCTTCACCGGCTTCAACGTGACCTTCTTTACCCAGTTCCTGATGGGAACTCACGGTATGCCCCGTCGCTACTGGGCCTATCTCCCAGAGTTCCATTCCTACCACGTGGTCTCGACCATCGGCTCGTACATTCTGGCTGCCGGTCTGTTCACCACCCTCTTCTGTCTTGTGCAGTCGCTGCTGGCAGGTAAGAAGGCGCCCCAGAATCCCTG
>JAGWVZ010000696.1 GCA_018970625.1 Myxococcales bacterium
GCTGGAGATAGATGTCGTCCGAGGAGTCGAGATCGTCCGGAACGATTGCCTCCCAGGAGACGTAGGCCACGTACTCCGCATTGCGGGAGATCACCGGCTGCACACTGGGATAGTGGTTGCCATGGACGTCCAGCCCGATCGGTCGAGTCAGCCCCGTGGTCCGATCATGCAGGAAGGTGCCGGCTGTGATGGGTGAACCGGCTACGAGATTCGAGGCTTCGCTGAAGAAGGCGACCCAGCGCCCATCTCCCGAGATTGTCGGAAAGAGGCTCCAGCCATTGGAATCACCACCGCTGAAAGCGTCACTGATGCGCTCCGTCGTGCCAGTGAGCCCGTCGTGAACGAACACATCGAGCTCGATCTGGTCATTGGGCACGAGATTCGTCATGTACGAAGCGAATACCACCAACCGACCGTCGTCCGAAATGTCCAGAGTTTGCGGTTGGACGCAAGCTGGGCTGGGGAAGAAGCAGGTCGGCCAACCCTGCTGGCCAGTCGAACTCTCGCTCACGCGCAGCGTGAGTCCCGAAGCGATGTGGTGAGTGAAGAAGTCGAGGTAGCCGTTGGTGTCACCTGGCACCAGATCATTGGCGGAGCTGCTGAATGCGACGGTCGATCCATCCCCGCACACGACAGCGTCACGGAGTGCACCCATGCTCTGGTTACCGGATGAGTCGACGTTGACTCGACGAATTTGTCCGGTGGCGCGTTGCCACACGAACAGGTCCAGCTGCTGGTTCGTGTCGCCAGGCACCAGCTGGTCATCGGTGCTCATGAATGCAACGACTGACCCGTCGTTACTCACGGTCTGCCCGCTTCCCGGCCGCAGTGAACCCTGGTGCCCCACGGACACCGGCACGATGGAGCCGGTGTGGTTGTCGCGAAGGTAGACGCCACTTGCATCGGAGAACGCCATCCATCGGCCATTGGCCGACAACGCCCGACCATAGGCATAGACATCTCCGATGACACCCCGGCCGCGCTCGTCGGCGACAATGCGATTCGTGAGCTGGGCCAGCCCCGCCGTGGCAAGAATGCCGAGTGCCGCCAGTCGCGCGAGCACGCAGGGGAACTCGAGCCTGCGCGTGTTCATTGGAGCCTGACCACCTGCACGAATCCCGTCGCCGCGGCTGGGTTGGACCCAGAGTTCTCGGTCGTCGGGAAGTTCTCGCCCGCGCGGCTAGCGCAGACTAGTGCGAGAAGCGACGACGAGCGGCAGAGACGACGAGCGATACTCACGGCTGACCTCCGGCGGGATGCGGGGTTGTTCGGGATCGGACCGACAGGTTCCAAGCTAGGCGCCTTGGCGAAACGCCGCCAGATGGAGAACAATTCCGCTCCCGCTGCACTCGAGAATCTGCACATTGCGGAGCGGCACTGGGCCGAAGGGCGCAGCGCAGTTGTCCGCAGAATCAGGTCCACCGTCACGATGCCGGCGAGGCGGCAAGTTCCGTACCTATCACGTGACCGCTGCGGAGGGCTGCCCGGAGCCTGGAACGTGGGGCTCTGATGCGAGAGCGCACGCACCGCCGATCGCGATCGCTCACCCCGACTTCCGCGCCAAGCTGCGCCGGCAGCTCAACGCGATCCGTCACTTCAGCTGCTGAGCGCCTTCGACCGGCTTCACGGCAGCACGACGAAACGGATCGCGTTGGTGAGGCCGGAGTTGTTGGGCGAGAAGGGCCACGGGTCGCGGCTGTAGTACTGCGCGTAGACAGCGTCGCCGGGAGATAGGCCCACCGAGGTCACGTAGGCCGGGTCGAACCAGAACGAGTAGGCGCCGGTGCAATCGTCAGCGCTGCTCGCGCCGCCCGAGTCCTGCGCAGGCGTACGCCGTCGCGGCGTGCCGATGCACAGCGTCCCTCCGTCGAACGGCGCGGCCAGCGAGCTCGTCGACCACACGAGGAAACCCGTCTTGTGGCTGCGCACGTTCTCCGCGATCAGCGCGAAGCGCTGCCCCGCGCTCATCGACGGCGCTCCGCACACCGTCATGCGCGGCACGCAACCCAGGCTGTTCGTCTTGGCCGTGCAGTAGTCGCTGACGGCGCTCGTGCGCATCGATGGATCGTGCAGCACCATCGTGATCGGGGCCTGCAATGTCGCTGGCTCGCCGACGATCGCGTCGGCAGTTGCGGGAAACATGACCTGGCCCGAGTTGGTCACTCCGTGGAACACGCTCGACCAGTAAAACATCCACC
>JAGWVZ010000697.1 GCA_018970625.1 Myxococcales bacterium
ACGACTCCGTTGAGCCTACGAGCACCTGTCCTGCCTGCTGTTGGGCGAGCATCCGATGACTTCGATGAGCTGGGTTGCCGCAAAGTACACAAATAGCGAGTGTTTTGGTAACAAACTCTGCGACGGTCATCAGGTGAGGAACGGGGCCAAAGGGCTGGCCGAGATAGTCCTGGTCGAGCCCCGCGACGATGACTCGGACACCACGGAGCGCCAGCTCTTCGCAGAATGGTACGAGGCCGGCATCGAAGAATTGGGCTTCATCAATCCCGACAACTTCAACGTCGTCATGAATCGCAGCCCGCAAGGCGTCGAGATTTGGCACAGGCAATGCGTCGAGTCGGCGGCCCGCGTGGCTGGCAATTTCGGAACGAGAATACCGGTCGTCGATTGCGGGCTTGAAGGCCTGTACATTCTGCTTCGCGATCAGTGCCCTTTTGAGTCGGCGGATGAGTTCCTCGGTCTTACCAGAGAACATGGAACCACAGACGACCTCGATCCAGCCGCAGTCATTCGGTTGCAGTTGCATGGATACCTGTGCAGCAGCGTGACATGCGATGGGCGCGGTCACGTGAAGAAAAGCGTGGAGAAGTCGGGCTAACCTGGCGGAATATCGACGTGCAGCGTTTGACCATTCACCACCTGAACGGTGACACTTCGTTCATCGCCGGCCCGAACAAAGCGAATGGTCCGTTCACCGGCTTTGAGTGGAAGGGGCCGTTCTGGCGTGATGGGCGTCACAAGCCCGGTGTCACGACCGTCCACGAATACGCGATACCATCGGTCAGCAGCGCTGGTGGTAAGATTTCCCCACTCGGTAGCGACCTCGGCGGCGTTGTCCCCGATGCGCCGGAGCACCACAGAGTTTCGTGGTTGATAATAGGTGTCGAACACCAACGTTTGCGTAAACGGCCGGTATCCGGGCGCGTCAGGTCGGATTTCGATCTCGTAGGTCCTGTCGACATCCAGCGAATCGACGGTGAACCAGTCGGTTGTGGAGCCCTTTTCTTCTCCGTTGACGAAGAGTGTTCCGGCCGGGACGCTGCGAAGCGTGAGCGATGCCGTAACGGGGCGCAGAACGATGTCACGATTGAAGGCTTCGGAGGGTCGGAGCGAGAATTGATAGGCCTCTACAAAGAAACCGGGACGATAGACTTCAACGGAATGAGGAGCTCCAGATGCCGCTGCGAACTCGCGCTGTGTGCCAGAGCCAGGGAGTAGCTCTCCATCGAGGTAGACCTGCGCTTCGGCTGAATCGAGGGTGAGTTGAATGGTGGCTTCACGAGGCAGCGGCGCCAGTCGGCGTTCAATGGCCAATGTTCCGCCTGCCTGCACGGTGGCTCTCTCGGTGACGGGCACGTAGTCCGGGTGCGAGAGGGTCACAAGGACCTCGCCCGGCGGGATGTCCTCGATGGTCAGCGGTGGACTACCCGACTGGGTAACGCCATTGACGGAGACCAGCACACCTATGGACGGTTCCGAAGCGATGCGAAGCGTGGCCGTCGTGGGTCGCATCCATGTCACCAGAAGTGCAACCAGCGCAACCACCAGTGCAGCTGCGAGCGCTGGCAGCACGAGCGAAGTCGCGCTCTTTTGTTTGCGGATGCCCGGCGTCAGCACCGTGACGGGCATGCTGGCAGTCACGCGAGGGGATGCGCCATCGTCGAGGAGGGCGAGATCGACGGGCGCATCGGGCAAACGAATTTCGTCCAGATTCATCACGACGGTCGCCATCGGCTCCGCTTCGTTTTCAGCCAGAACGAACTCTTTCCTGACCTTCTTCGCAGGGCGATCGACGACATCGACCACTCTGGTCGCATCATCTTCTTCAAGCTCGTCGATCTCGTCGAGCTCATCGAGGTCGAGGTCTTCGGCGGCCTCATGATTGAGTCGAATGACATCCTGAACCGTCACGAAGGGTGCAAACACCGGCAGTTTGCTCTTTTCGTACTCCAGATCGTCAACGAAGTTTCCGCACATCCACTGTGAGAGAGACTTCTCTGTGAAGCCCGGCTTGATGCCCGCCAGAAAGGCGCGGAGGTCATCGGCGAACTCGCTCGCCCACTGGTAGCGACGCGAGACGTCTCGCTCCAGGGCGCGGGCCAGAATCCGGTCGATTTCGGGAGGGACCCGCGAGTTGCGAGCGCTGGCGGGCTCAATCTCGCCGGTCCGAACAAGGTCGAGCGTCTGGA
>JAGWVZ010000698.1 GCA_018970625.1 Myxococcales bacterium
AGGTTCATCTGGGTCGCCTCAACTGGCTCAACGCCCAAAAGCAAGCGGTACGCGCCGAACAGATCTGGACAGTCGAAAACCGACTTGCCACCCTGGCGAGCGCGCGGGAAAAGGCGTTGATGCGGGGCCGTCTTGAAAGCGTCAACGCCCAGGCAAGCGCGCTGCTCAGCCAGTTTCGTCGCTACCAGGCAATCTCTCAGGTACAGGTCGCGGAAAGTCGTCTGAGAGCGGTTCTTGGGGCGGAGTTTGATGACATCGCGATCGATCGGGTGCCCCTCGATGAGCTGATCACCAAGATCTCTGCCAGCCAATCGATCGCTGAAGCACTTCGCACCGGAATCTCTGATGCGGCTAAGTAATTGCGCCCTGATCGTGGCGTGGGTTCTATCGGGCGGCCTGCAGAACGCATCAGCGCAAGCGATCCAGCGGACGACCGTACCGCCCACAGCGCCATCTCCCCCAGTCGCGCTCTCAACGCCGGGCTCCGCGCCTGCCGGCACCAGCATCGACCGGCAGGACATCCACGCACAACTCAGGGCGGTCCGGTACACCACGCTGTCGGCCGAAATAGGTGCAGTAGTGAAGAGCCTGGCGTTGCAGGAAGGGCAACGATTCAAAGCGACAACCGTGCTCATCGTTCTGGACTGCGGCCTGCTTGAAGCGCAGCGGTCCAAATCGAGCGCAGAGCTTTCCGGCGCGAAACGCAGCCTAGAGGGCTACCGGCGTCTGACCGAGCTAAACGCGGCAGGACTCATGGAGCTCGACCTCGCAAATAGCGCGGTGGAGAAGGCGGAGGCCGAGTTGCTGATGAGCCAGACCCAGCTGTCGAAGTGTGAAGTTCGCGCACCGTTCAATGGAGTAGTCGCTGAACAACGCATACGCGAGCAGCAATATGTTCAGCCCGGCACCCCCTTGCTCGATGTGCTGGATGATTCGGCCTTCGAGCTCGAGTTCCTCGCTCCTTCGACGTGGCTGCACAAATTGCGGGAAGGAATGAACGTCCGTGTCCACATTGAAGAAGCCCGGCGCGCTGCAGTCGCGCGCATCCTTCGGGTGAGTCCGCGCATCGACCCCGTCAGCCAGTCAATCAAGATCACTGCGACGCTGGAGGGCCCAGTAGGCGATCTCAAAGCGGGCATGAGTGGTCGGGTGCAAATCCCCTAGTGCACAGCAGGTACCGCTCCAGACCCGCCAACCACCCAGCGTTGCGCACCCAACATGGCCAAACGATCCAACCCGCCTCCGACCCCTGCCGCAGATCGGCCTGCGGCGTCACCACGCCGACGCAAGCTTCGAAGCGGGCGCGAATTGCTCGCGCTCGAACCACGGATCATGTTCGACGGCGCTGCGCTCTCAACGGCTGAAAAAGTCCTAGAGGCCCATCTCTCCGAGCCCGCAAACCGGGAAAAGGCCGAGGCTGAGAAGCCCGACCTCTTCACGCCGCAGGCCATTGCGCCCGCGCAGGGCCGTCTGATCCTGGTGAGCGCAAGTCTGCCACAGGCCACAGCCATCCAGCAGCAGTTCGAAGACAAGGGCTCGGTCGTCCTGCTCGACCCCTCGGTCGACGCCCTTGCGCAAATTCACGACATCATTACGCGGCATTCCGATATCAGCGAGCTGCACATCATCAGCCACGGCGAACCGGGAAGCCTGTTGATTGGCGAGAGCAGGATAGACCGCGCGACGCTCCAGCAAAACAGCAGCGCGATCAAGTCATGGCCGGCGGCTTTTAAGGCGGGCGCAGACATCCTGCTCTATGGTTGCGGCGTCGGGGCCGGAGAACGCGGGCAGGTCTTTGTGCAAACCCTGGTGGGACTCACAGGCACCGATCTCGAGGCGTCTACCGATGACACCGGAAGTGTTGTGCTCGGTGGCAACGACGTTCTGGAGCTGCGAGTGGGAGATGTTCAGGCCCACCGCCTCCTCGATGCAGCACTCCTTGAGAGCCTGGGATTACTGCTCACTGACACGGCACCCCCGGTTCCCAGCTCGGTCAAGGTGGGTTTCGACGGTTCGAATCTCACCGTCACAGTGAGCTTGAACGAGCCAGTCAGCGCCAGCACCAACCTCAGTCAATCAACGCTTAGCCTCACCACAGGCGCAATTGCCCGCTCGGCGACCTACGTCGCGGCCGAGTCCGACCTTGCGGCTGGAAAACTCGTCTACCGCTACACCGGAACCGATTTCAC
>JAGWVZ010000045.1 GCA_018970625.1 Myxococcales bacterium
GTGCGAGCCACTGAATGACCAGCGCAATGAAGCAGCCCAGCAGCACCGGAATGCCCATGCAGGTCGCCAGCGCGCGGTATAGTTTGTCTTCACGCTCGGCTTCGTTGCTCCACAGTGAGACGACTTCCGCGGGCCGTTGTGCCGCAGCGGCAAGGTCTTCGACGGGTTCGGCCGGTTCATGCTGCGGCGACGTCAGGGCAACAACGTCGTCGAGGACGGTGGGCTCTTCTGGCGCTGCGGGAATCGCCTGCGGTTTTCCGGGCAGATACCGCGCGGCAAAGAGCACGATGCCGTCCACGAAACCACCGAGCAGAAAATAGGTGAGTAATTCAATGAGGTTGTACGCGATGACAAAGAGGCCGTAGGCTGGGCCGCCGAAAACAGCGCGAAGCAGTAATCCCAGCGAACGCACGCCAATCATGGCAATACCACCGCCGACGCTCTGTACGGCTCCGCGGGTCACGGCTCGCCATTCTTCAGCCGTTGGCGTCTGTGGCAGGTGGTCGCTCACGGGCCTTCCTGCGTGGCAACGCCCTGCATGCGGCAGATGGTGCGGTAGCATTCCTGTGCGTAAACAGGTGCGCTGTGCACAAATAATTTCTTTTGCCAGTCGGCGCGCCGCGATCTGGAGTTCTCGTCGTCGTGCCAGCGGCCGTTGACCAGCGTTTGCACGAGGTCGTCGACGCTCATGCAGATGGGGCCGGTCGCGAGGTCCTCGATTCGGGTATAAAGCAGCCGGTGGCGCAGATAGTGTTCGCGGTCAAACGGGAACGATATCGCAGGGCGGTCGAAGAGCATAAAATTGGCGACCAGACCGGAATAATCCGAAATCAGGACATCGGCGGCGGCGAGGTCGGCCTTGATGGTCACAGGGGTCCGCAGCTCAAAAGGCGGCTGTACGTTCAGGTGGTGGTCACCGGTGTTGATGTGCGTTCCAATGCGGAAGGTAAACTGATTTTGCAGCAGCCAGTCGCGCAGGGTTTCGTTGGTGAGTATTTCCTGAATGGTTTTCTGTAGCCCTGCATTACCGGCATCGTCGTCGCGGTGCGTAGGAAACCAGTACACATGGCGGGCGGCAGGAGTTTGCCGCAGCTGAATAAATCCATCGAGGTGTGCGCCGCCGCCATCGGGCACAACCCGATCGGCGAGGTGTGGAAAGGCCAGTCGGAAGAACTGCGCTTCGAACGGTGAGCTGGCCAACAGGGCGTCAAAATCGGTCATGGTGCGTCGCAACCACCAGCGCTTGAGCGCGCCCGCACGCTGGTATTCCGGCGTGTGTGCGTTGCCTGCCTTGAAGACATTGAGCGAGTGGTTCAGGTAGTAACGACGCCCGGTGAGACCGCGCCACAGGTGCATGACGATGTCGAGGTCGTCGTCTCCGTGTGAGTAGATGAGCACGGGCGCCGAAAAGATGGCTAGCCGCGCCCGCCATGAGCTACGCACCAGGCTGGGTTTTCCTTCGCCCTGAAGTTGTGCGGCGAGGGCAGGGTCGGCAATCCAGAGAATGGGCTGGCTGGTGTGCGCGGTGACCCACCGGTAGAGGGCGCCGCTGTTGTCTTCGAGCATGCGTCCGCGATGGCCGCCAATGACCCACGGTCGTGCAGCCGAGCGCCGGGCGCGTCCCACGAGCCACAGGAGCGGCGTGAGCAGGACACCGACGAGGATGGCGGCGGCGAGTCCGACACGTGGATTAGCCACAGACAACGGAAACTCCTGCATGCGGAGTGGTGCGAGAGGCGTGACACAAGGGGCGGCCACGACCGGGCAGGTGGTGGTGCTGCGGGGTCATAATCGCAGGATGTCGCCAAAGAGCGAACGAAATCTGGGCGTTGTGGGTGCCCCAAAGGGGTCGGAGTTGCGGGCTTCGCCCTCGGTGGGCGGGAGGCGACCATCGGCCGACCAGGCGATATCGTCTCGAAGAGAGCCCCACGCCCAGGTAAACACGTCCAGCAGGGTAAGCTGTCCCGAGAGCGCGAGGTCGTCGTGTCGGGTCAGCTGACGGTCGCGAATGTCCTGCCCGACCACGTGCACCATGACGGGAACCAGTCCGAATCCATCGATGACCGTGTGCTGGTACGCCAGCTCGGTGTCGGACATTTTGGACCAGTGGTCGCCGTAAAGCAGGACGGTGGTTCCCTGTGGCAACGAGTCGATGAACTGGCCCACCTGGTGATCGACATAGTGGATGGCGTCGAAATAGGCGCGGTTGGGTGACGACGCTCCGGGGAAGAAGGTGGGTTCCATGCCGGGGGTGGGAAAGTTGAACGGCAGGTGGCTGGTCGCCGTAATCACCATCAGGAACGCGCGCTGGTCGGAGCTGTGGAGCCACTCCGAGGCCCACGCGAGCACGTCGCCGTCAGAGACGGTCCATTCTTCGGGGTTGGCGCCTCGTTCTTCGATGAACTCCTCACGGAAGCGCATGACATCGAAGTTCATGCGGGAGAAGGCGTCGCGTCGATGAAAGAAATTGCCCGAGACGCCGTGAAAGACGCCTGTGCGGTAACCGGCGTCGGCGAAGGCGGGCACGACCGCGGTCTCGAAGGGCAGCTCGTCAATGCGATAGCTGACGATGCGATTGGATGGCAGCCTTCCCATGAGCGCGACAAAGTCGGAATCACACGAGCCCGTGAGCTTGGGGGCCTGACTGCGAAAGTAGAAGGATTGCTGGCGAATGCGGTTCAGGTTGGGTGTGACCTGTCGGCCATCAATCTCGAAATCGAGCACGGCGTCGTCGAGGGATTCGATCTGCAACAGGACGACGTGTGACCCGGCTGGCATGGCGACTTCGGCCGAGCCGATCTGGTCGGAGCGAACCTCAAACCTGGCGAGGGCTTCTTCGAGCACCTGATGCTGGTCCACATAGATGTACTCGCCTACCCAGGTGGGCAGGTAGCCGTACACGTGCGCAATGCCGGCGGTCTGCTCAAACGTGCGCAGTCGGGCCATGTCCTTGTGGTCGAGGTCCAGAATCACGAGGAATCCCAGCCAAGCGACAGCGAGCCCTGCGCCCAGCTTTGGAGCCTGCCCGAGCTGGTGTCGGGCTTTCCATGCCAGGGCGGTTTTGGTGAGCGCCGAGGCGGTGAGCGCGCAGACCGTCCAGAAGATCAGCATGGCGCCACCACCGGCGACCGCCGCGCCCTCGCGCCACTGCTCGAGCAGAACAAAGACGCTCATGGCCCGGTCGTAGGTCTCGTGGTAGCTGATGAGCACGCCCGAGAAGAGGACGTTGACCACGAACAGGGGAATCAGCAGCCAACGCGGCGCCGTTACCAGCACGATGGTGACTATTCCGAGGTCCAGCAGGGCCCTGAAGATCTGGTCTTTGACGACCGCAACAGGGTCATGCCAGAGCGTTGGGGCGGTGGTGACGCGCTGTACCAGCCAGATTTCGGCGGTCCAGACCAGGGCGAGCAGGATCAGCCATCCGTGCCTCTTCAGTGGCTCAAGGTATTGCATGGGCAGGCACACGGGGCGGCACGTGGAACATTCGGGACGCGGGGTCTTTGACGCGCACGTCACACGCGATTCATGAATTGGCCGCGCTAGTTTGCACAACTGTCACAGGGGTGCAAGTTGCCCCCGGTCGCCTGCTTCATGGAACCCGCCGGGCAGACGGTGAACTTGCGCCCTGAATGCTGACGTACACATGCGATCTTGGTCGGCTTCGCTTGCATTTGGGGTGGGCCGAGCGCACAACAGGGCGGTGTGTTTGCTTTCACCGCAGGTGGTTATGCCGCTTTCGAATGTGCCTCGTGTCGCTTGTGTGTCGCTGGTGTTGTGGTGGTTGGCTGGTTGTTCGGGCGAGACGGAGCCACTGGCAAATGAGGACGGTGCTTCTGGCGTTGAGACCGCGGCAGACGCAGCGCCGACAGCCGATGCCGTAGCGATGGAAACCGACGCTGGAATCGGAGAGGCAGACGCGGATGCATCTACCGCCCTGCCACCATTGCCCGAAGCATGGTCGCCGCAGGAGACCGATTTTGACTGCCTGACGCAAGGCAGGGCGGTGCGCGGGTTCTGGTTGAGCAATCCGCTCGGCGAGGCCTACGAGGACGAGGCGGTTCGGATTGCCGAGGCGGGCATGATGGAGGCGCTGCCGCCGGGTACGATGATTCAGCTGGTGCCGCAGGAGGCGATGGTGAAGCTGTTGCCCGGCTCGGACCCTGAAACGGGTGACTGGGAGTACTTCAATCTGGCGGTGGACTCTACGGGGACCACGATTCTGGAGCGTGGCGGTGCTGAAGTGAGCAACTCGGCCGGAAGCTGCCTGGGCTGCCATGCGGGTGCCATGGAGCGCGACTATGTATGCGAACAAACTGGACTTTGTGCTGCTGCTGCGGTGCCGCGGGCGATCGTGGATGCGCTGGTGGAGGCCGACGAGCGCTGTCCGTAAAACGACGCTGACGGAACGGGCGCGACGATTTCGGAGTGGCGGGGGCTGTTTGGCGAGAAACGAACAATGCCGGACAATCGGTTGAATGACGACGGTGGGACGTGCTAGCGCGATGGCTGTGTGGTGTGAGCGCCAGTGAATCTGAAAGCACGGTGTGACGATGTTTGAGCAGCTCGTGAGGAAGTACAGTCATGCGGCGATGAGGTCGCCGGTGTTGCTGTTGCTGGGGTACGCGGTGTTCACGGCGCTGTGCGTGTTTCTGGCCACCAAACTTCGCCTTGAGACCGACCTGGCCGACCTGTTGCCCGAGGATGCTCCGTCGGTGATCGCACGGGACGAGGCCCGCGAGCGGACCACGAGCACCGACCAGTTTCTGATTGCGGTGGAGTCGACCAACGCGCTGGCGAATGTGCGATTTGTGGATGCGCTCACCGAAGCGCTGTCGGACTGGGACGAGGTGGTGGCGTTCGAGAACGAGCAGGACAACAGTTTTTACCGCGACCGTGCGCTGCTGTTGTTGCCCGTAGAAGACCTGCAGCGCGTGAAGGAGCGGTTGCAGCGTCTGATTCGTCGCCGTCTGGGAGAGAATAATCCCTTGTTTGTCGATCTGGAGCGCGAAGACGACGACGCTCAGGCACGGGCAGACGCAGAGGCCGATGGTCAGGACCCGGCCGACGCGGAGTTCGAGCAGCGGTGGCGACAACTCACGTACTGGATTCAGTCGTCCACGCTGGATGAGCTCGGCTTTACCGAGTCCGAGGCCGAGAACCTGTTCCCGTTTTTCAACCGTGGGGACGGTTCGGCGGCCCCGACAGCAACGAGTTCCACCGCCGAATCTCGGGCGCCGATGGTCGTACGTCGCCGCGAGCTGCCCGATGAATATCGCGATTACAGGCTGTCGGGCGAAGGGCGTGTGGCGTTGCTGGTGGTTCGTCTGAAAGAGCAATCCACCGACGTGGATTATGCGCGAGCGGCTTACGACCGGGGCATGGCGGCGATTGCGGAGTTGAATCCGGCGTCGTTTCACCCGGACATGCGCGCCGAGGTGGTGGGGGCGTATCGTGGTTTTCTGGAGGTCAAGGCGGTAGCACGTGACGTGAACAAGGCCACCCTGATCTCCCTGGGGCTGGTGCTGGTCATTATCGCCGGCTTCTTTCGGAGTGTGCGCTCGATTTTCATCGTGATGTTGCCGTTGCTGGTCGGCATCGCGTGGACTGCGGGGCTGATGCAGCTCCTGTTTGGCCGTGTGAGCACGCTGACCGCGTTTGTCTTTTCGATGTTGATCGGCATGGGCATTGATTTCGCCATTCACCTGTACAGCCGCATCAAGGAAGAGTGGGGCGCGGGGCGGTCGTGGGAAGACGCCATGACGGTTTCGGTGACTTCGACGGGACGCAGCCTGGTGAGCGCGACCGCCACAACCGTGGTGGCGCTGCTGACGTTGTTGCTGGCCAGCTTTGACGGTTTTCAGGAGTTTGGTGTCGCGTGCGGTGCTGGTGTGAGCATCTGCCTGGTGACGACGTTGTTGATTGTGCCCGTGCTCGTGGGTTTGACCGAGGCAGTATGGCCGCTGAAACGGCCGGTGCAGGGCGATGGCGCGACCTCGATCGGTGCGCGGTCGCCGGGGCTGGAGCGGGGCATGCGTATTGCCTGTGTGGGAATTGCGCTGTTGGCGGTGGCGTCGGCCGCAGTGATGGGTCGGGTCGAGTTTGAGTATGATTTCGGTAACTTACGTGCGCCAAGCGAGGGCAGGCTCATCAACTACAACTCGGCTATCGGAAGTCGCCGTGGTTCTACACCGGTGGTCATCCTGGGCGAAAACGAGGCGCAGATGCGCGAGGTGCACGCCTTTCTGCGAGAGCGCCTGGGCACCGACGATCAGCTCAAGAGTTTTCGTACGATCGAGACGCTCGTGCCGTCCGACCAGCATGCCCGCATGGAGGTCATCAACGAGATTTACGAAGTGCTGGACCGGCGCGCGGTGCAGAACATCGACGGCGAGGAGGGTGAGCTGATTCAGGCCATCACCGGGCTGACCGAGGTGGAGCCGTTCGAGGGGTCGGATTTGCCGGAGTGGGTTCGCCGGGAGCTGACCGAGCGCGACGGCACCTTCGGTTCGATCGGGCAGCTGTACGGCCGCTACGACCGTTGGCATGCGCTTGAAGTGGCGGAGTTTCAGGAGACGTATGGCAGCATTACCGTGCCATCCGGGCAGGTTTTGCTGGCGTCCAATTCGTTTATTGTGGCCGACGTCATGCGCTACGTGCAGGCCGATGGCGTAAAGCTGGCCGTGTACGTCTCGCTCGCGCTGCTGGTGGTGCTGCTACTGGATTTTCGCGGGTTGCGCGGGCCGCTGGTGTGCCTGCTGACGCTGGGCATCGGGGTGCTGCTGACCGTCGGCCTGATGGTCGTCTTCGACATCAGGCTGGGTCTTTACAACATGGTGGTGCTGCCCACGGTGCTAGGCACGGGCATTGATGGCGCGATTCACCTGTATCATCGTTACGTGGATGACCCCGAGCGGAACATGGTCGCTGTCATGCGCACGACTGGCGTGGCGGTGCTGGCGTCCAGTATCACCACTGTCGCGGGCTTTCTGGGGCTGCTGTTCGTGCAGCACGAGGGCGTTCTGACGATTGGCGCGCTGTCTGTGGCTGGCATTGTGAGCTCGATGGTCGCGGCGCTGTTGTTGTTGCCGGGGCTTTTGTTGCTGATTCCAGCGCTCTCTCCTCCGGTCCGGAAGCCATCGGCATGAGTGACTCGCCGCTTCGCCTTCTCTTTGTTTCGCATTCGTTTCCGCCAGCCAACGACCCGTTGTCGAACGTGGGTGGCATGCAGCGGGTGGCTCTGGAGCTGTTTCGCGCCTTCGCGGACCGCACCGATGTCAGCGTTGACGAGCTGGTGCTGCGGACCTCGTGGAAGCAGACACCGTTGCGCACCCCGCCGTTTATGTTGCGTGCGCTGGCCGAGATACCGTTTCGGGTGCGCCGCGACGGCATCCAGGTGGTGGTGTTCAGCTCGATGGTGACGGCGGGGCTGGCGCCGCTGCTTCGGCAGTTGCTTCCGTCATCGGTGAAGCTGGCGGCTATCGTGCATGGTCTCGACGTGACGACGGACGTGCGTCTGTACCAGAATGTTGTTGTGCCACGGGTGTTTGCAGCGCTCGATCAGGTGATGCCGGTATCTCGTGCGACCGCCGAAGCGTGCCTCGATCGTGGACTGGCGGCTCACCGGGTATGTGTGGTCCCCAACGGAATCGATCTGGCTCGTTTTCAAGCGCCGCCTGACCGCCTGATGACGCGGAACGCGCTGGTGGTGCGAGCGTGTGGCAACGCCGACGCGCTGCCTTCCGATGCCATGCTGCTGGTGAGCGTGGGCCGGCAGGTGCGCCGCAAAGGCTTCGTCTGGTTTGTATCTGAGGTCATGCCGAAGCTGCCGGCCAACATTCACTACTGGCTCGCGGGGGATGGTCCCGAGCGGGCCGCCATTCAGCAGGCCATCGACGCGCACGGTCTGGCAGGGCGTGTGCGCCTGCTGGGCATGGCCGACGACGACCTGTTGCGGCTGCTCTATCAGGGGGGCGACGTCTTCGTCATGCCCAACGTGGTGGTTCCGGGCGACATGGAGGGCTTTGGGGTGGTGATGCTCGAAGCCGGGCTTTCGGGTCTCCCCATTGTGGCGTCGCGCCTGGAGGGGATTCAGGACGTGGTGGTCGAGGGTCAGAACGGTCATTACGTGGAGTCGCGCGACGCGGCGGGATTCGAGCAGGTGATTTGCAGGCTGGCGAGCGATGCAGCGCAGCGCGTTGCGCTTTCGGAGCGCACGGCGACCTACACGCGCACCCGATTTGGCTGGTCAGGCGTCTCAGGCAGGTATGTGGACGTTTTGAAGGCGCTGGTCGCCGGTCGTCCGTTGCCCGACGTGAACTGATACATTCCAGCGAGGACCCATGGCCCGACGTGTGCAGAAATCCGATGCCGAGTGGCGCGCGACCCTGACCCCTGAGCAGTATTACGTCACGCGTCAGGCGGGTACCGAGCGGCCGTTCACCGGGCAGTACTGGAAGAACATGGACCGCGGCAGCTATGCCTGCGTGTGCTGTGGCACCCGTTTGTTCACGTCGGACGCCAAGTTCACGTCGCACTGCGGCTGGCCGTCGTTTGACCGCTGCGAGGACGGCGACGTGGTCGAGCGCATCGTCGACAAATCGCACGGCATGGTGCGTGTCGAGGTGGTGTGCTCGTCTTGCGGCGCGCACCTTGGACACGTGTTCGACGACGGTCCCACCGAGACGGGTGAGCGCTACTGCATCAACAGCGTGTCGATCGTTCTGGAGCCGGCGGGCGGCGGTTCGGACTGATTTTTCAGGGCGGCGGTACGGGTCAGGGTCGTGCGAGCGTCGAGGTGCCGGCCCACTGGTCGTCTCCGCCAAACTCGACTCCGAGTGCGGCGTTACCAGCCCGCACCTGCGAGGGAATCTGCAGGGCGATGGTGCACGTGCCTTCGGTGTTCGTCTGGCAGGTGCCCAGCCTGAGCGGGGCTTCACCCGCACCGGCGCGTTCACCCACAAGCACGAAGGTGAGAGTTCGGTCTTGAACAGGGTCGCCCGCCGGCGTGGTGAGCGAGGCGCTGACGGCAAAGGTGTCTCCGCGGTACACGCGAATGGGCACGTCGATGAGCCGCAGCGTGGGCCAGGGGCGACCGTCGGGCGAAACGGGTGAGTTTTCGGGAGAGACTTCGGCGGTCGGTGTCGTCTGTGCCGCAGTGGTGCTACCGGGGCCCGCGTGCTCTGCGTGAACGGCGTTCGGTTCATGAGGGTGTGTCGGGGCGTTGCTGCCGCCCTGCAAAGCACCGTCAGGGCCTGCACCTGTGCGGGTGATGTCGCCGTTTGTCGGGTTCTGGCCGCCGGTATCGTGGTCAGTGGGCGCGGTGTTTGCGTTGGTCTGGCCCTGAGCCTGCGCGTTTCGGGGAGGTCCGAAAGTGGTGTTCTGGACGGGCGGCTGGTTGGGCGCGAGGGCATCGACCGGCGCTTCGTAGAGGGGAGTGTCAGGGTTGCCGACGAGCTGCACGTCGTCAGCGGCGCCGCCGAGGTCAATGCGCCGCCAACGGCCTGAGAGGTTCACTTCGACGAATGCGTGGGCCTCGTTGTACACGTACTGGGCCCGAATCCCGATGGCCTGCAGCACCACAACGAAGATGAGCGCCCGGTGGCGACACACGCCGCGTTGAGCGAGCGCGACGGCCAGAAAATCAGATTGTTCGGGCTGAGGGCCCATTGGGGTTTCGGTGGCCTGAAAAGCCTGCAGCCAGCGGGTGAGCTGCTGCACAATCTCGTGGTCGGGTGCGGCGGCCGTCGTGCCGGCGGCGGTGAGGATTTCGGTGGCGGCCTGACGAAGTCCCGGAGCCTGAGCGGGAGCCTGTCTTGGCAGCGTGGCTGGCAGGAGCGGGGCCGCAAAGTAGTCGGGGTGGACAGCCACCAGCCAGTGCAGGTTGAATTGTCCGGGGGTGTCGATGGCGACAAACGCGTTTCCTGCTTCATCGCGCAGCCACTGTACGTCGGCGTCGGGCACGGTGCGTGCCTGAAGGACGAGCTCGTCGGGAGCCACGGACGGTACGGGAATCAGTTGAAGACCGTCGGTTTCGATGGCGACGGTGCCGGTGAAGAGGTCGTAACCCTCTGGCATGCGGGACGAAACAGGCACGGGCGCGGCACCGTTTTCGGGCACGGCCAGTTGAAACTCTCCCCACTCGGCGGTTCCGATGACGCGACTACGGGCGCCGAGTCGTTTGAAGGGCGCGACCGAGGGGGTAAACGCCTCGACGTACTGCAGCAGGTCGGGAGCTGTGGTGTTGAGGTCCATGCCGACGGGCTGGTTCCAGCGGTCGGGCAGCTGCGGCGGCTCGTCCTGCCACGGTGGGGCGAGCGCGTCTCCGAAGGAAGGCCCGTAGGCGGTCTGGACGATGAGGCCGGACGTGTCGGCTTCTTCGGAGGGGTCTTCACGCCCGGGTTCTGGCAGGGCGGGGATCTCGGACGGAGACCCGGCGACGTCTCCGGGCGTGTAGGTGAAGAACTCGTGTAGCACGGGCGGTTGTTGCTGTGCGATGGCCGTGGCGGCCGGCCGCAGGGCCAGCACGGCGGCGAACGGGACCAGTGCGAGCGTTGCCGGCGCAAGAAAATGAAGGAGGTGGCATTTTTTGGTGCGCGTCATGGAGCCATCGTACGACTGACAGCAAAGAAAGCCAACGGCGCCGTGGCGCCATGACAGGGGAGGTCAGGATGATGATGCGGGAAGTGATGCAGATGGGGAGCGTCGCGCCGTTGTGGCAGGAGCAGCGCTACGCTGTCCGTAAGCGGGTGCCGGGCGGCAGGAATGGCGCCTGGTGGTCAGACGCGGTGTGGCTGGACATGGTGAGTGGCTCGTGGTGCGACCTGCCCGGAGGTCCGCAGCCGCTGCTGCGTGTGTCATCGGTGGATTTGTGGCGTCGTCACAGCCTGATCCGGGTGGTGGTGGACGGTTGTGCGGCGCTGCGAGACCCGTTTGCGGTCGTGATTGAGGCGGCCTGGGAAGACCGCGAGCTGCTGGAGTTCGCCAGAGAGCGTTCGCAGGGCAGGTGCAGGATCGTGGAGGTGCGTTGGCGCGAGCGTGAGGGTGCGCTGGCGTGCGGTGATGTGCCGATTCGGGTGTGTGGGTGATTTCCGAAATCAACGAAGTGGCTGTGCTGAAACGTCGGAGGCTTTGACAATCGGTGAGAGTGAAGGCTAGTTTGCGGGTCGGTATGCGGGTTTGCCAGCGACGCCGTGGGGACGGCGTTGCGTGATGGCGGCAGCTCTCCCCGCGACCATGGAGCAGCTGTGTCTCAGGACAATCGAAACAAGACCATGTTTGGACGCTCGCCGTTTTTCATGGATGACGACGGTGGCAAAGTTCCCGCGGCGGCAGCGCCCGCAGCGCCTCCGACGCCGGCTGCCGAGCTGGGCTTTGACGAAGACGGCTGGGACTTCGATGAGCCATCGGCGACGGGCTCTCAGGCTGCAGCTTCTGGCTCGCCCGCCGCGGTGCCGGTGCAGCCCACGGCGGCCGCGCCGGTGTCCACGGCATCCGGTTCGGGTTCGTACGCTTCGGCTGCGGGTGATGCGCAGCCGACCGCCGACGAGGCTGTTTCGGGTGTTCCTATGGGCCAGCGGACACCAGAACCCGATTCGGAACGAGCGTTTGCCGGTACCATGCGCTTTCGTGCCGAGGATCTGGCCGGTCTGGCAGGCAGCACCTCGTCGTCGCCCGAGTCGGCCGAAGCCGAGCGTGCCTTTTCGGGCACGATGCGGCTGAGTCGCCACGAGATGGACGCCGCCCTGGCTGCTGTCAGTGCGCCGGCACCTGCGGCTTCGGCGCCGGCCGAAGAGGCTCCGCGCGCGTTTGGTGGCACGATGCGGTTTCGCCCCGAAGACATGGAAGACGTGCTGCAGGGCCGCGCCGAGCGGTCGTCCGGCAGTCGCGCGACGGTGGAAGCGTCGCCTGAACTGGCCGAGAGCCTTCGGGCACAGACGCTCTCTGACCTGCCTGCACAGGCCGACACGTCGACGCACGAGGCGGGCAACGAAAATGCTCCAGCCGATGCGTCACCCGCTTCTGAATCGGTCGCGGCTGCAGGTTCGGCTGGTGGCGGTAGTGAAGCGCCGGTGCCCGAGCCTGGGCGGCCGGTGTGGGGCACCATCCCGATCATGATCGACGATATTCCGCGGCTTTTCGCGGCGCGCGAGGCCGAAGCCGCTGCCAATGCTGACGCGACCACGACGTCTGACGCAGCCCCAGAAGCGGCGCCGCCGGTAGCGTCGGACGCTCCGCCCACCGAGTTCGGTTCGACCATCGCCATGGGCACGCAGGATGTGCTGGACGCGCTCGCCAAAGTCTCGGCAGCGTCGGCCAGCAGCGCTCCCTCTGCCTCCAGCACGCCCGCTGAACCTGCAGCCAGCCGGGCGCCGCTGCCTCCGTCGGTGGCGGGTGAGACCGCTGGGCTGCTGCGCGATCTGGCGCCTGCGGCGAAGTCGGCAGCTCCGCCAGCGCCAGCTCAGAAAACAGGGCCACCCGTCGTCGCGATCGCGCTGGGTGCCATCGTGCTGGTGGTTGTTGCGGTCGTCCTCTTCATGTTTGTGCTCTGATTACGACTGGTAAGTCATGAGCGACCGTCCAGGCGTGCTGCGAGCCGCTCTCGAAACCGTGGACGCTCCCACCGCCACCGCATCGGTGTACAGTTACGACGCGACCTCCATTGAGGTCGATCTGGCTGCCGCTGTGGCTGTATGTCGCAACTGCGGAAGCACCTACTCACCCGGAGACCGCTTCTGCGCGACCTGTGGGAACGTCCTTCGTGCCGACGCGGCGCAGGAGGTCGCTCGGCGAGACCCGCTGATCGGTGCGATTATTGCTGAGCGTTATCAGGTGGTTGCGCGCATCGGTTCGGGCGGCATGGGTGCCGTGTACCGGGTGCGTCACGTGCGCCTGGAACGCTATGCGGCCATGAAGCTATTGCACGGCGACCTGCTGCGCGACGAGTCCATGGTGAAGCGCTTTCGGCGCGAGGCGCGTGCCGTGTCACGACTGACGAGCCCCTACACCGTGTCGGTGTTCGACTACGGGCGCAGCGCGGGTCTGGCGTACCTGGTCATGGAGCTGCTGCAGGGCAAGGACCTGGACGAAGTGCTGCAGGCCGAGGGGCCGCTCAAGCCTGCGCGGGTGGCGCGCTTGATGCTGCAGATGGCCGAGTCGCTGGATGAAGCGCACAACCGCGGCATGGTCCACCGCGACGTCAAGCCGTCGAACGCTTTTCTTTGCCAGACAGCCGATGGCAGCGACCTGCTGAAAGTGCTCGACTTTGGTCTGGCGAAAGACGTTGTGTCCAACGATGAATCGGCCGATTTGACCGGGCTGGAGTCGAACGCATCGGTGATTGGCACGCCCAGCTATATGGCGCCCGAGCAGGTGCAGTCGCAGCCTGTGAGCGCGGCCACCGACATCTACGCCATGGGCTGCATGATGTACGCCCTGCTGACCGGGCGGCCTCCGTTCACGGCAGAGACTCCGTTGCAGCTGTTGCTGTGTCACCTGCAGTCTCCGTATCCCACGCTGACCTCGTTTGACCCGTCGTTGGGCGCGTTCGATGCGGTGCTGGCCAAAGCGCTGCAGAAGCTGCCCGAAGACCGTTTTCGCTCGGCAGGTGAGCTTGCGCGCGCGTTCGCCACCGTGGTCAGCGAGGTGGACTCGCAGGCGGCGCTCGATTTGCCCCTGCTCGCGAAGGCGGCGAGCGATGACGGGTTGTTC
>JAGWVZ010000699.1 GCA_018970625.1 Myxococcales bacterium
GGGACCTGAATTACGCACCCGACGGCGATTTTGTTCTCGACCGTGTCCAGAATGTTCTGTTGTCGATCGACCGTGAATACAACCTCGAGGTGCTGGATCGGCTGGCCGACGTCCTTGGGCAGGCTTCCTTCGTCAACGAATCCGTGTCGGTGTATCGGCTGGCATTGGAGCGTTTTCCGCTGGATCGGGAATCACCGTACCGTCACGACAAGTTGATTCGCGTGCTTGTGGAGTCCGGTAACGAGCTCGCAGCTATTCAGGAGCTCGAGCGCCTGAGTTCGACCTATGCTCCGGATTCGGACTGGTATCAGGAGCAGGAGCGACTGGGTAACGCCGAAGCGCTTGCCTATGCAGACGAGTTAGCCCGCGGCAGTCTTCTGGATAGTGCCAACAACGCCATCACGCAGGCGCGCGAGCTCGCCGCTCAGGCAGCAGAAACGGACGCGCCCGGTCTGGAAGCGCAGGCGATCGCCCGGTTCCGGGTCGCAGCAACCCTGTATGAAGCGTTCCTGGAACGCTATCCCATGGCCGATGAGGCGTATGAGGCGCGGGCGCTGTTCGCGCAGGCGCTCTTTTATTCGCAGCAATACGAGGAAGCCGCCGAGCAGTTTGCGATCGTGCGCGATTCAGAGGAATCTGACGAATACCGGGTGCTGGCCGCGATTGAAGCCATCGTTTCACTCGAAGCCGCGCTCCGTCGTGAGATTGACGCAGGACGACTGGAGGCACGCGCCTGGCCTGGGTATGGCGAAGGCTCCGAAGCGCCCGTGGAGCCACCCCCGGAAGAAGAGGAGGGCGATGGTGAACCGTCTGAACGGGATGAACCACGGGCTGCTCCCGTCAATGAACCCATCCCCGAATTGTCTCTTGCATGGGTAGCGGCAAACGACCGTTACAACGAGCTGGGTATTCTGGATGAACAGCAGCCCGACCGCGATGTGCTCGTCAAGTACCGCACCGGCCTGCTGTATTACCGATACAATCACCTGGATGTCGCGCGTGAGCGATTCATTTCCGTGATTGATATGTGCCGGCCCATCGAACAGACCGGCTTTGCGGCGGCCTTTCTCGTAGAGAGCTACGCCATCGTGGACGACCTCGAGTCATTGCAGTTCTGGAGCGCTGAGCTGGAACGTCGAGCAGCCTGTGTTCCCGAGAGCCTGCGCGCCCGTCTGGCGGAGGACGTCGACATGATGGCCATGGGCCAGCTTGCTGAGCGTGCTGATACGCTCCTCGCCGAGGGTCGCTTCGCTGAAGCAGCTCAGGAGTTCATCCGTCTCGCGAATGAATACGCAGACAACTCGGACACGGCATCCCGGGCCCTTTTCAACGCCGGTGTAACGTACGAAGTCGAGTTGCGTGAGTTCGCGAACGCGATGGAGACCTTCGATCGCATCGTGCGTGACTATGGCGAAACCGAGTTCCTCGATGATGCGCTCGTGCGCATAGCCGCGAATTCGAAGCAGTTCTTTGACTTCGACAGAGCGATTTCGACCTACCAGACGCTCGACGAGATGAACTTTACTTCGCCGGGCGTTCTGGACTCTCCGCTTCTCGCAGCCATCGAACTTCTGGAAGCGACCGACCGTAGAGTCGAAGCGGCGGAAGGTCTGCTTCGCTATGTCGGTGAGAACCCAGGTGACAACCGTAACCCCGAATGGGTCTACCGAGCCGCGCTCGACTATGAGTTCGCCCAGGATTACCCGTCCATGATCGCTACCTTTGACGAGTTCCGTCGAAGGTTCGGTAGCGCCCCATCCAGCGCTGCCTTTAACACCGACGCGGCCGTGGTGGACTCCTGGTACCGTCAGGCCATGTATTACCGTGAGCAGGGCAACACGCGCGAGTATCGCAGGGCAGCAGACAACGTGCTGCGTGAGTTCAGTGCGCGGCTTCCGGATGCTCCTGCAGCGGTGTCGGCGGCGGCCGAGATCGCGTATCTGGAAGCGACAGCGGAGTTCGATGCCTGGGAGGCCATGCCCATCGCCGGGTCGCTGACGCAACAGCAACGTGCCATGGCGAGCAAGGCGGAGATGATCGGGCCCCTTCGTGAGACCTTCCGAAACGTGACCACCTACGGGTTCCGCGATTGGTCGGTGTGCGCCTATTACATGGAAGGGCGAGTTTTGATGTCGTTTGCTGATACCGTCCGGGCGGTGCCACCGCCTGAGAACATGACGATGGA
>JAGWVZ010000700.1 GCA_018970625.1 Myxococcales bacterium
CCTGCAGCGCTGGAAGGAACGATTGGGTTCGCCAGCTATTTCTGCGATTGCCACACAATTAAAGTGGCCATCGGAACGTTCTGCCAGCATCTCCATTGTGCAGTCCATTTACGGTCTTCTGGCAAACGACGTAATGCTCTGGAGTGCCAAAGACACGATGGTCGCCTTTCAGCCAATGGAGACGAAGCCCCTGCTTGCAGAACTGGACCTCATTCGCAAATCCGCCTGACGCTCAACACCCATCATCTTCGAGCGGGGTGCCGCAGGTGACGCCGTCGACGCATTGCCAGCAGCCGTCGACGATGATGGCGACGTCGTAGCGTCCGCATTCGGGTTTTGCGCAGTCGCACAGCAGCTCGGCTTCGCCCGTGCAGTTGAGCGGTCGGCAGGCCGACACCCGATCGCGACAGCCGTCGCAGGAGGTCGTGGCCGCCGGGTCGCACCAGCTGCCTTCGCCGCACGCCTCGTCGTCGTAGCAGCGCTCTTCAAAGCGCCAGCCCACGTCGACCACCGCCGCGTCTACACCGCCGAGCTCCGTGGTGTCGGCAGCCCCGGTGTCCGACACGCCCACGTCGGCGACGGGCTCGGCGGTCTCGCTCGCGCACCCCGCACACGCGAAGAGCAGCCCTGCCACCATCAGGCGGGTCAGACGGCCCGGGACGGATACAGAAAACACGGTCATAACGACTCCAGGCTGCCACAATGGCGGTAAAAGGTGGTCAATGCGTCGCGGTACGCTGCCCGGTTGCGCAGCTGCAACGTATTATGGTCGCCCTGCGGCAGAATCACCAGCCTGCCCTGCCCCGCCGGCAACCAGTCGTGCAACGCGCGAGCGTGATCGACGCTCACCAGGTCGTCGTGCAGCGCATGCAGAATCAACACCGGGCACGTCACCGACTGCAGTTTTCGCTGATGATTCAACCACTTGTCGGCTTCGCCCCGCAGCTGCTCCGGCGTCACTCCCAGCTCGGCCGGCGACGCCCGTAACAGCACACGCTCCAGCGGCCACGCAATGCCCGACTCCACCACCAGCCCCGCCACCGGGTAACGGCTGGCCGCCTCGATGGCGTACAACGACCCCAACGAACGGCCAAACACAACCACCCGCTGCGGCGAAACTCCCGTGGCAGACATCAGGGCGGCAAGGTCGTCGAAGCCGCGCGTCAATCCCGGCTCGCCCGTGGACCCACCATAGCCCCGATAGGTCGTAAACAACGCGTTCACGCCCGGCTCGGTCAGGTCAAAGCCGGCGCGCGACTCGTAGTCCGAGACCGTCTCGCCATTGCCATGGAAATGCAGCAGCGTGTGGGTCGCGCCCGGCGTGGTGACCGCCCTGCACAGCAACGTGGCGCCTTCGGACGGCACCGCCATCGGCTGCAACGGCGGCGTGTTCACCGCAAAGAAATACCGCGAGGTCAGCACAGGGTGGTCAAATAGCGTCTCGGGCACGGTCGTCTCGCAGGAGCACGGCGAAAACAAGGGAGGCGGCAGCGCCGTTCAGCAGCCGGTATCCGGCACCGGTTCGCACGTGCCAGGGTCCACACACACCCAGCAACCGTCACGCACAACGGCGGCACCCGCGCCACACTCGGGGCGCGCGCAGCGACAGCGCAACACGTCTTCGGACGCGCAGGTGAGCGGCTGGCAGGCAAATCGACAGTCGTCGCAGCTGTCACACGACGAAACGCAGCCGCCACAATACTCGTTCAGGTCACAATCGAGGTCGCCCGAGCAGAAGCGCGGGCCCGCGGTATCGGGGTCGGACTGCGTGTCGCCGGCGTCGGGGGTCGGGTCGACCACGTCTGTGCCGACGTCGGTGGTCGCGTCAGCATCGGTGGACTCTTCTTCGGTGCCACACGCGGCGGCGAGCGACCCATACAGACTAAGCGCAACAATCAGCAGCTGACGCATGACATTCACAGGGCGGTGGTAGAGGTCCAGCACGCAGCATAGGTCAGGTGGTCGTGGTGCCGCAAGCAGGTGGCACGCCCGTTGGGCGCCAACCGCAGGGTCGGAGTGCGCGTGCTGGGGGTGGTGAACAAATCGAACGCCTGTGTGTCGATTTTTGTGCGCCGTTGGCTGCGGCGCTACGCCCTGTGCTGGCTCGCCGGTCAACGGATAGCCGAGTATGAACAGGCACTTGCACAGATGCTGAACGATATTCACTCACTGGACGCGCACA
>JAGWVZ010000701.1 GCA_018970625.1 Myxococcales bacterium
CATGAAGGTTTTGTCTGTGACGCGACGGTCCGCAGCCGGGTTCGCGATGTTGGCGCTGGGCTGCCTGCCATTCACGACCGCCACCGCGCTCGCGCAGGTCCCCGTCGGTACACAGGTCGCCGAGCTGCGGCTCGACCGCGTGGACGCAAACGCACAGTGGCAGCTGAGTCAGCACGTCGATACCATCGAAGCGGGAACGCCGGCGTCGCCGAGCGGCGTGTATGTGCAGTTTGGCTTCATGGGGTGCGAGCCGTGTAACCGGCTGGCCGAGCTTGCCAACGAGGTGCTGGGGTCACGGGTGGTGCGGGTCTATGTGCACCTCGACGACGTGCTGCTGTCGCCGCAGATGGACACCCGCACGCTGTGGACCGACCTGTATCATTACGTGCAGACTGGCACGTACGCCGATTACGTCACCTTGCGCCGCGGTTCGTCTGAGCTGATGCGCGCCTGGTGCGGAGCATCGGCCAACCCCCCGTCAGCGTTACTGATTCTACCCAACGGCACGCTTCATGCCGCGCTCGTCGCGCCCGACGCGTCGCAGGCGCAGACGGTGTTTCAAACGTTCGCGGCGCAGCTGCCCTGACAGGCAGGGCGGCGGTCGGTGTCGGCGTGTTCGGTTGCCCGGCGCGGCGGCGCTCCGGTCAACGGGTGAACACCGCGCCCGATCTCAGGGGCAATCGGTGGCCGGCGGCAGACCAAGCCCGGTGAACGTGTCCGACGGGAACCCGAGGTAATAGGCCAGGACGTCAAAGAATCCGCCCACATGCGGCGTCGTGCTCACACAGCGTCGATACGTCTGGTTGGCCCACGGAACGTCGAAGGGCACCACGCCCCACTCACCAAAGCTGTCGTACGTGAGGTCGGCGCCGGGCGTGTAGCCGCTGGTGGCGTTGTCTTCGCCGTACAGCAGCAGGCGGTCGTCGCCGTTGAAGTTGGCCACTCCCGAGCGCACGTCGCACAGCGGCTCAAGCGCTGGCGACAGCGGATTGGTCGAGCCGCACACCACCAGCACGTCGCCGGGCGCCAGCGTCCCGGTGAAGTCCCACGCGTCGCTAATGGTGTTGCCGGAGTTGGCATTGGTTTGCAGGGCGAGGCGCACACCCGTGAGCTGCGCCACCTCGGCGCCGCAGTTCAGAATCTCGACCGCCTTGTTCTGTGACGACCCCTCGACGTACTCCGAGATGAGCAGGCAGCTGGGCCACACGACCACGCCGGTGCCCGTGCCACCCACGACGTCGTCGGGCGAGCGCGGCAGGATTTTGGTGTTGCCGTTGGACAGCATGAGCGGCCCGGTGACGCTGACGGTGTCGCCCACGTTGACCACCAGGTACGAGTTATAGATCGCGTCATCGACCCGGAGCGCGTCGTTGAGGAGGTATTCGTTGTTGGACGCGATGTCGCCGGGCCCCGACGCGACCGTCTTTGTGGTGACCGTGGCGGCGGCGACACGCACCAGCACCGCCTCGTAGTCATCGGCATCGGCGCCGGTCGTGGTGACGGCTGCGGGCGTGACCACGACAGGGGCGGGAATGGTGCCCGCGCCCAGCTCAACAATGCTCGACACGCTCGACAGCTGCCGCTGGCCAAAGAAGTCGGCCGCCGTGCCCTGCACGCGCACGCGCCGACCGGCCGCCGGCAAGGTCAGCGCGGCCGGGTTGCCCGGGTCAATGTACACATAGAGGCCCGAGAAACGGGCGGTCGTGTATTCCGAAGCAGTCGTGGGCACCTGAATGAAGAACGAGTTACCGCGGCGTGCGGTCACGACACCCTCGACCGACACGACCGTGCCCGCGGCCACGGTCTGCCGCACTTCGTAGATGGTCGAAGGGCACACGGTTGTGCCCGGGTTGGCGCGCGTCGGGCAAAGGTCGCATGCGTCTCCCTTGCCATCGCTGTCGGCATCGACCTGTGTCGGGTTCGCTGTGTCGGGGCAGTTGTCGGCCACGTTTACCACGCCGTCGGCGTCCACGTCGTTCACGTCCGGGGGCGTGCACGTCCGCGAGTCGGCCGACTGCGGGCACGGGTCGCACAGGTCGCCTTCGCCGTCACCGTCGGCGTCGGCCTGCACGCCGCCATCAAGCGGACGAATGGGGTTAAAAATGGCCGGACAGTTGTCTGAACCATTCAAAATACCGTCCCCGTCGGTGTCTGAAGGTGAAATCGTGCCCGTGTAG
>JAGWVZ010000702.1 GCA_018970625.1 Myxococcales bacterium
GACTTCTCGAGGGCCGTGGAGAGATCCGAGGCGCGATCGATCTGTACACCCGTTCGATCTATGCTTCACCGCGTCTCCCCGTCGGGTACAGCGCGCTGGGGAAAGTGTATATGCGCTTCGGTCGACCCAGTGAAGCGGTGCAGGTGTTTCGCAATGCGCTTGCGAACGAAAACCCGAACGATACGGCCATGAGGTCGCTGCAGGCCCAGAATCGCGCTGACCTCGGTATGGTCTATCTGGAGCTCGGTCAGATCGATGAAGCCGTGCAAAAGCTGACCGAAGGGGCCAGCATGCTGGGTTCGGTGCCGATGTCGTTGTCGTTTAATCTTGGCGTGGCATGGTGGCGCAAGGCGACACAGAGCGGCAGCGCCGAAGATCGAGGTCAGGCTCGGCATTGGCTTGAACGCGCGCGCACAATGTGCGACCCGAATCTCACGCTCGCGCGCTGCGAGTCGATCGAGGCCGCTGTATTGGAACTTGAACGCACCCCTTGAAGGGTGGTGTGTTATTTAACCGTTGTATGGAATGACCGGGCTCACCCGATGGGTGAATTGTCCCCTGATTGGAGCATCGAGGCATGGCGATCGTGATTGACGAGTACCTTCGAGCGCTGCGCGAAAACCCGAATGACCTGGAAGTGGTCGCCGCCATGGATCGTGCGCTGACGCATGGTCAGGACTGGTCGACACTGGCGTTGGCTCTGCCGGATGCCGCTGTCGGACTTACGGACGCCGCGCACCGGGCGCGATTTCTGCTGCGAGCGGCCTGGGTAGCTCAGGAGTACAATCAGGACGCGGAGCACGCCCGCGCGCTGTTCATTCAGGTGGTGGGCCTTGACCTGCCTGACGACAGCCTGGTTGGTGCGTTTCAGATGGCGTTTTCGCCCGATCAGGACTGGTCAGGGCTGACACGAGCCTACGTGCTGTTCTGCGACTATGCTTCGGGAGAGGCAACCCGCGCCCGGCTGATGTACGCGGCCGGCAGGGTCTTCGAGACGCGGTTGTTTGACAAGGCGCAGGCCATTGCAGCCTATCAGAAGGCGTTTCGCCTGGATCCTCACTTTACCGACTCGCTCCATGCTGCGCGCAGCATTTATGCGCAAGAGGAGCAATGGGGGACGGTGGTGAAGCTTTTTCAGGTGGAGTTGAAGATCCCGCGTGAGGATCGCCTGCGCGCTCGTCTTTTGCGCGAGATGGCGCAGGTTCAGCTCGCCCGGCTGGGTGATGCAACCGCTGGACTGGAGAATCTGAAACAGTCATTGGCGCTGGATCCGTCTCAGGCCGGCGTCCGCGAGCAGATTGCGTCGTTGGGCGGTGACGTACCGGAAGTGGATCCAGAGATTCTGGCGACCGAACCTGAAGTCGCTGTCATTGAGCCCGATGTGGAGGCGGCGGCTGAGCCTGAAGAGGCTGTGCCTGCTGAGCCCGATGTGGAGGCGGCGGCTGAGCCTGAAGAGGAAGCAGCAGCTGAGCCCGAGGTGGAGGCGGCGGCTGAGCCTGAAGAAGCAGCGGCAGCTGAGCCTGCCGAGGCAGCGGCAGCTGAGCCCGAGGTGGAGGCGGCAGCTGAACCCGGGGTGGAGGCGGCTAGCGCAGAGTCCACGCCTGCAGCGTCACCGGCAACAGGCGTATCCGTGCCGGTCGCTGGTGCGGCAGCACGCGTCGTTTCGCCGATCGCCGACGGTGTGGCGAACTATCTGGGCGCGGATGACAGCGCCCGCGAGTGGGTGCTCGGTCTCGTCGATCTGGCGCCAACGCAGAGCGGAGACGCAGCCCTGAAGACCTGGTCTGCAGCGATTGAGTTCGGGCGCAAGCTTGGTTTTGGACCATCTGACCTTGCGAGTTGGACCGTGGATGCCGTGCGCGGCTCCATGGACGGTATCGCTGCCGTGCAGGCCCTGATGCCGTCGCTGTATGGCCACGCGGATGTGTGGCGAGCGGTTGCAGAGCAACTGGATGTGGCGCTGGAGGGAGACTCCGCGCTCACACAGGCCGCATACGCGGTGCACTTCTATGCGTTGAGTGACGGTGCGCGCGCCTCGGAGCTCGCGCCGCTGGCTGGTGCAGCTGCTGCGCTGGAGCAGACACTTGCGGCATTTGCGGTGAAGGGGAACTGGCGCAAGACGCAGACTGGCCTTCAGGAGGCTCTCGCGGCGCGCTACGGCAGCGAAGCCGAGACGG
>JAGWVZ010000703.1 GCA_018970625.1 Myxococcales bacterium
GTTCTCGTCTCGGCGCTATTGTTGCTGTTGCCGGTTTCCTCCCCGGTGATTGCTGATGATTCATCCACGCCTCCTCCCACTGTGGACTTCATCCAGGGCCTCGCTGGCAAACAGGTCCAGCTGACCTGGTCATCCTCCGCAGGCCTGAGCTACCGGATCGAAAGCTCCGCCGACCTCAATTCCTGGCAACTGCGCTCCATCATCGGGGCCGATGATGCGACGTCTTCCTGGGTCGATCCGTCCTCGGTGGGGCAGAGTTTGTACTATCGAATCCTGCTGCCGCAGTCGGAAGTCTTCGTCGTGGAGCCGGCGGTCATCTCGCCGGGCGGGACGCTCTTTTTCACCGGCCAGTGTCTGCCTCCCGGTGCGCAGGTGGTGTTTCAAGTGGAAGGCATGGCGGATGTCACGGCACCCGTCATCGACCTTGGGGGCGGGCGTTACAGCGCGACGCTGCCGATGTTTGATTTGCTTTTCGGTGGGGGTCCCGGCGGGATGCCGCATGTGCGGCTGGCTCAAGTGGTGACCAGCGGCGGTGCGCAGGTGTGTGTGATTGATCAGACGTTTCAGGCGACCGAATCCGGGTTCGCGCTGGATGGGCCGCCGGTGTCGCCTCCCGCGGAGCCGGTTTGTTCGGTCAAACCGATCAGCGGTGTTGGCATTGTGGTCAAGAAGAATCCAGGTTCTACTTCCGACCCCGAACGCATGGCTGGCAGTGGAGATGGGTCGACGAATCAATGGCCGGTGTGTGCGGTGAGTCCTGTCAAAGGTGTTGGTGTTGTGATCAAGAAGAATCCAGGTCCGACTTATTCCGAACGCATGGCTGGCAGTGGAGATGGGTCGACGAATCAATGGCCGGTCGATTCACTCATGACGAAAACAAAGAGAAACAACGCCAACGACCGTATCCTCCCCGGTGAGACGGGACTGGGTCTCTGCCCGCTCTCCCTCGAAACCCCCGCCGGTCCGCCGCTCGACCTTGTGCTCAGCTACCGCTCGATGAATCAATCGGCCTCATGTCGTTCCTTGAGCAAGGGCTGGGACCACGCGTATCACGTCGTCGCGCAGCCTTTCCATGATGATCCGCTGCAACCCACTGTGCTCACGCGGATCGCGCTTTTCAATGGCGATGGAAGTGTGGACGTGTTGCAGGTCGCGGCGGATGGTTCGTTCTCGGCCAACGGCTTGTCGGTGCGAGGTGTCGTTTCGGTGTCGCAGGTGCTAACGCTGACTTTTGCCAATCACGGCCGGTGGGTTTTCAATCCCTTCGATGCCTCGGCGAGTTCGGGCACACTGTCGCAGATCATTGATCCGAATGGCGTCGCGCTCTCCTGCAACTACACGCCCAACGGCGACATTGCCAGCGTCAGCAGCCAGTTCGGCCAGAGCCTGAACTTCAGTTATGATGGCAATGGCAAGCTCGGCAGTGTGAGCGACCACACCGGCCGCGTGGTCAGTTTCAGTTACTTCTCGGGCGAGGCAGGCCGCAGCGCGGGCGATCTCAAATCGGTGTCCTGCCCGGTGATTCCAGGCCAGTCCGCCGTGCAGGGGCCTTGCAGCTTCACTTACAGCTCCGGCCAAAGCGATCCGAATTTGAATGGCAACCTGCTCACCGCACGCGATGGCGCGGGCCGTTTGGTCTGCGAGTGGACTTATAGCAGCAGCACGGATTTTCGCTCGGCGAGCTATGATCGTTGTGAGACCATCAACGAGAACGGCACGCCCCAGGTTTGCAGCTATGAATTCGTCCCCTTCAATGGCGGCAGTTTCTCCGGCGGGCTGCGCTGTATTGTGAATGATGAACTCGGCCGCGTCACCGAGACGGTCTTCGATCACAACTACTGTCCTGTGAGCGAGCAATGTTTCACCACATTCGCCACGCCCGGGGTGCCGGTGACCAGCAGCGACAACCGTCCGCCCGCGCCTCCTGTTGGCGAACCCGCCTACCTGCAAACCACCTGGGCCTGGAACCAGCATCTCTGCTGCTCTGTTTGCACCGAGCCGGACGGCACCTCGACCCGCACCACGTTTCAAAGCGACCTCAAGCGCGACTGCCCCGCAGCGGAGCGATTCAACGAACGCGTCGTATCCATTGCCTGCAAGGACAACTCGCAGCCACCGCGCACGGTGGAGATGGAGTATCTGCCGGGCTATGGGAGTTGTGACAGGCTCCTGCTTC
>JAGWVZ010000704.1 GCA_018970625.1 Myxococcales bacterium
AGTCGCCATCGTGCTGGTCGCGCTCGGCGTGCTCGCCATCGGTGCCCTTGTGGCGATTGGCTTGTCCATGCCCTCGAACGGCAAGGCCAATCTGGTGTCGGTCGTGGTAGAGAACCGTTCGCTCGCGGACGGCACGCCGCAGGCGGTCATGATCGTGACCCTGACCGCGCTCGAGGCACCCGAAGACCCGGCGCTCCTGACCTCGGACCTTGTCGTGGTGGGTACATCCTCGGCGTTTGCCTCAGACGTGGTGGTGACCTGGGACGAGCTCGCCAGCGCCGACAAGGACCCCGCCACCGTCGCAGGCACCCCACCGGTGCTGAATACGCCGTACGTGTTCGAGCACGTGATCGAGAGCAACCTCATGAGCAATATCACCACCTACTCGGAAGGGGTCACGATGTCGCTCGAGCTCAAGTGGAACGGCTCGCGCATGGATTCTGACACCATCAGCATCACGCACCTCTACGAGTTCAACTGACGCCCTGCCCAGCCTCGCGCTGCTTTCGTCGCACGGTCGGGGGGCTGGAGCGCGGCCATCACGCGCCGCTTTTCAACGCTTCACTTTCGGGATAGACGCCGCGGCGTTCGTGTCGAAAGTACCGTGTGGTGCGGGGCTTTGCCCTGCCCGCCGAAAGCCCGCAGAGGAACGTCATGGCTGCCGAGAAGTTCATTTACACCATGAAAGGACTGTCCAAGTCCTATCCGCCCAAGAAAGAGGTCCTCAAAGACATCTGGTTGCAGTTCTACTACGGAGCCAAAATCGGCATTATCGGTGCCAACGGCGCGGGTAAGTCGACGCTGTTGAAGATCATGGCTGGCATGGACAAGGATTTTCAGGGCGAGGCCTTTCTGGGTGACGGCTTCACGGTCGGCTACCTGAGTCAGGAACCACCGCTCGACGAAACCAAAAATGTACGTGAAAACATCGAGGAGGGCCTTCGCGAGATGCGCGACCTGCTGCGTCGTTACGACGAAGTGGGCGCTGCGTACGCCGACCCGGACGCCGACTACGTAAAACTGGGCGAAGAGCAGGCCAGGCTGCAGGACAAGATTGACGCGATTGGCGGCTGGGACCTGGACCGAAAGATTCAGGTCGCCATGGACGCCCTCAACTGCCCGCCCGGCGACTGGGCTGTGACGCAGCTCTCGGGCGGTGAGAAGCGCCGCGTGGCCCTCGCCCGCATTCTTCTGGAAGCACCTGACCTGCTTTTGCTCGACGAACCCACGAACCACCTCGACGCCGAGTCGGTGGCATGGCTCGAAACAACCCTGCAGAACTACAAGGGCTCTGTGGTGCTGATTACCCACGACCGTTATTTCCTCGATAACGTGGTTTCGTGGATTCTCGAAGTCGAGCGCGGCCGCGGCATCCCGTTTGAAGGCAATTACTCCGGCTGGATGGAGCAGAAGGCGAAGGCGCTGGCACTCGAAGAGAAGGTCGAGTCAAAGCGCTCCAAGCAGCTCAAGGAAGAGCTCGAGTGGGTGCGTCAGTCGCCGCGTGGGCGTCAGGCCAAGGCGCAGGCGCGACTCAAGCGCTACGAAGAGCTGCTCAACACCAAGAGCGAGCAGAAGCTCGAAAAGACGGACATTTACATTCCGGCTGGCGAACGACTGGGAACGAAGGTCATTCGCGTGAAGAACCTCAGCAAAGGCTTCGACGACAAGCTGCTGATTGAAGACCTGTCGTTCGAGTTGCCTCCCGCTGGTATTGTCGGCGTTATCGGACCCAACGGCGCCGGAAAGACCACGCTGGTCAAGATGCTGATCGGCAAAGAGAAACCCGATTCCGGCAGCATTGACATCGGCGAAACGGTGCACCTGGCGTACGTGGACCAGACCCGCGACGCGCTCGACCCCGACAAGACCCTGTACGAGGAGATCTCGGGGGGCAACGAGGTGCTCGAGCTGGGCGATCGCGAGATGAACGCGCGCGCCTATTGCTCCCTGTTCAACTTCAAGGGGCCCGACCAGCAAAAGAAGGTCGGCGTGCTCTCGGGCGGTGAACGCAACCGTGTTCACCTCGCCAAGCTGCTGAAATCAGGCGGTAACGTCCTGATTCTGGACGAACCAACCAACGACCTCGATGTCGATACCCTGCGCGCTCTCGAAGAGGCCCTCGCCAACTTTGCCGGCTGCGCCATGGTCATCAGCCACGACCGCTGGTTCCTCGAC
>JAGWVZ010000705.1 GCA_018970625.1 Myxococcales bacterium
CATGTTCCAGCAGCCGGTCGATCATCGGCGCAAGGTCCTTTAATCCTTCGACAATCCGTGTCGCCAGAATCTCGCCCACACCCTCGACCGTCAGCAATTGTTCAGGTGTCGCATTTCGCAGGGCGGTCAGGTCCGCGAAACGGGTCGCAAGTATCTGGGCCATTCTGCGTCCCAGATCGGCGATGCCGAGCGCGGCGACCAGCTGCGTCCATTCTACGGTGCGGCGGCTCTGAATTGCGGCGACTACGTTGTCGGCAGCCTTCGGGCCCATGCGATCCAGCCGTTGCAACTCAGCTGGCGTAAGCTCGAACAAGTCCGCAGGCTCGGTGACAATGCCACGGTCGTACAGCTGCTCCATCAGTTTGGGACCAATTCCAAGGATATCCATGGTCGCTGTGAAGTGCTCCAGCTGGCGTCGTCCCTGTGTCGAGCAACCGGCGACATGGGTCGCAAACAGGAAGTCGTCCCGTCGTTCGGTATTCCCGCCACAGCTCGGACACTGCCCCGGGAGGACAAGGTCGGAGTGACCGGGCAGCAGAATCGACTCCAGATGCGGTATGACCCCACCACGCCGGGTAACCCAGACGGTGGCACCGGACGACAACGGATAATCCGGATTTAACCCTTGAGCGAGCTGCCGCCCTGCAAGACGCTCGATGATGCCGAGGTTGTGAAGCGAGATGCGGGTTACGGTGACGCCCGAGAGTTGCACGGGCGCGACCTGAGCGATCGGATTGATGGCTCCTGTGCGCGAGACGCTCCAGATCACGTCTTCGACGGTGGTCTGCCCGGATTCGCCCTGATACTTGTAGGCGATCGCGTATCGTGGGTGATGGGCGGTGATGCCGAGCGTGTCGTGGAGGGTCGTGTCATTGACTTTGTACACGACGCCGTCGGTTTCGTAGTTCAGGGTGGGACGTTCGTCGCGCAGCTGCTCGTAGGTGGCCTGCGCGGTATGGCGTGTGACCTGCACAGCCGGCACCGGGTCGAAGCCGAGGCGCACCAGGGTGTCCTGTTTGTCTGTTTCGGTTGGCAGCTGGACGCCATGAAGGTCATAGGCGAGAAACCGGATGCCGTAGCCAGCTGTTTTCTCAGCATCTTTTTGCTTCAGTGCGCCCGCGGCGAGGTTGCGCGGATTGGCGAACTGGTCGGCGTACCGTGAGTCGAAAACGTCGAGTGGCATGTAGGCTTCGCCACGCACTTCAATATTTGGCAGGGCGACCTGATGCGGGACGCCGTGAACGCGTCTTATGTTTGCGGTGATCAGCTCGCCCTCGGTGCCGGAACCCCGGGTGGCGGCCAGCTCAAGACGTCCTTCAGCGTCGTAGCGGATCGAGATCGCCAGCCCATCCACTTTGTGCGAAGCGGTCGCGGTACCGGCGAACCGATCGAACCAGTGCAGCAGCTCCGCTTCGGTGTAGCACTTGTCGAGCGACAGCATCGGCCGCGCGTGCCGGACGCGATTGCCGCTGAGCTGCGGTCGATCCGACTCCTCGGGCAGGAGCGAGGGTTGCTGCGGCGCGCGACCGCCAATGCGATGCAGTACTTCAGAGGCAGGGTGACGTGCCGTGAGGGCCGCAACCATCTGATCATAGACTTCGTCGGGCACTTCGGGCGCGCCGAGCTCCCAGTACAGGTGGTCATGATGGGTGATGAGGCGTTCGAGCTCTCCGACGGAGAGCGATGCATAGATCGGATTCATGCGCGGGCCGGTAAAAAGGGGGGAAGAGCGCTTGCCAGAGTGCCGGATGCGGCTAAGTTGCCGCGGTCCCTGTTTCGGGGGTTCAACGGACTTCCGGAACGCGCTGCATTCACGAGTCGATATGCCTTCTCCTCCACGCTCCGACAAGTCAGGGTCGCGTCTGCTTGCCGGTCCCGGACAATCCCGAGCTGCTCGGCCGGCGCGGTCGTCCGGGTCTGGCGCCGTTTCGCCCGTCGCGAAAAAGAATGGCCCGACCCGCGTGCATTTCCACATCACGTGTACCGAGTGTGGGGTAGAAGATACGCTACCCTTTGTGCCCAAAGGCAGGAACGGCGTCCTGTGTCACGTGTGTGCAGAACGCCGCTTTGGTCCAGACTGGAGCAGCGGGCGCGCTCGGCCCGCGCGACAGCTGTTTGCCTACCAGTGCGCTGCCTGTGGCATAACGGCTGAAGCCCATCGCAAGCCAGAGCA
>JAGWVZ010000706.1 GCA_018970625.1 Myxococcales bacterium
GTCCATGAAGCGCTCGAGCTCTGCGCGCCGCATCGCGAGAATTCGGTAGATCCCAAAGTCGAGGTCGGCGCAGTCGAACTGGAAGATCTCCTTGAGGAGGCGACTGAACTTCTTCTTGGCGGCGAGCAGGCGGTCGTCGGTCATTGGTTCACTCCACGTCGGAGGTGTCGAACATGCGAGCATGGAAGGTCTCCTCGATGAGGTTTACCTTCCACGACTGCTCGCCGGTCTTGATGATGGGCAGGTAGTTGTCGCCGTTGACGTAGACGAGATCCAACTCATCAGGGCGGAACGACTCGAACGCCTGCCGGCACTTCTCCTCGAGCTGGCCGTTGGGCCAGAGGTCACAGTCACGCCACACGATGATGACGCGCCGACCCTCCGGGTCCGTCCCCATGACGAAAAGCAGGCCCTTCTGGCCATAGGTGTCGTAGCGCCTGACCCGGAGCCCGATGAGGTAGTTGAAGGTCTCAACGAGGTCGACGGGCGAGTCCTGAACCACGCCGTCGCGCCGGACCTTGATGGTATAGTCCCACGGCTTGCGGAACCGCTGAAGGTTCAGCAGCGAGCCCTCGGCTTCCAGGTTCAGCATGTACCGGAGGGTGTAGTCCTCGCGCAGCGCTGCCGACGTCGTTAGCAGCATTGTCCCCGCTTCTGGGCGCACGAGGCAGATGTTCTCGATAGTGTCGTCGTACGACTCCAAGACTATAGACTTCAGCACATGGGGGCCGCGGTTCGTGGCTGCGCGCATTGCGAATGCGGTGACTCGAGGCACGAGTGTCGAATTGAAGTGTTCTCCCGAGTCGATGAGAACGCAGGCCCGAGACCCTTCGTCGATCTCGTTTGCCAAGAACACGGCTTCGGCCGTGGTTCCGGAACCGGCAAACGGGTCGAGCACTAACTCTTCATCCGAACAGCTGTGAAGCACGATGTCACGAATAAAGACTGGAGACTTCGGGCTCGTGAATTCAGTGCTTGGAACGTGACGGCGAAGGTCCTTGATTCCTCGGTCCGAAGAGTAGTCCTTCTTGAAGAATACAGATTTGGGCTTCTCGGTGCGTTCTGCGCCTCCGCTCGACAGAAACACGCGGTAGGAGACATTCCAGCGACCAGGTTGAGAGGCGGGACGTGCCTCAAGAATGCGGAGGTTCTCCTGGACTTTCGCTCGGCCCCATCGCCAGCACCCATCCGACATGTCCGATTTGAGCGGGAAGATCTCGATGTCGTCCGAAGAATGCCTCTTAAGTGACACAGACAACGCTTCAGGATTCCAGTAGATCGGAAAGAATAGATTCGGCCTGGCTTTGCGACTGTCAGCCCCACCGC
Source organism: Myxococcales bacterium (assembly GCA_018970625.1). The sequence continues at coordinate 1,327 of JAGWVZ010000706.1, forward strand.
GCTTTCGAAGGTCACGGAGCTGAAACAGGTTTCCCTGAGCGTCGGCCATGTTGTAGTCGTCTAGCTTGTCCTGTGCGAGGGGCAGACCGTTGCTGCACGCACCGGAGCCGGCCCAAAGGAGCACGTACTCATGTGCAGTGGCGATGTGCTCCCGATCTTGCCGGCCCTTCAGATTGTTCACGACAGCGATGGACGATACGAAACGATCTGAGCCCAGTACGGCGTCGCCAAGAAAGCGGAGCGACGCGAGCTCGCGGTCGTCAATCGAGACCCAGCAGAAGTATTCGGAGACCAGCGTGGATGCAGCGAGCTGCAGCCGATCTGCTAGCATGGAAAGCCATGTGGAGCGCTGGTAGGCGTCTTTGTACAAGAAGCCATCGTTGCCGGTGTTGTACGGTGGATCGAGGTATAGACAGGCAACCTGTCCTGCAAGACTCCGCGACAGAAGTCGGAGTCCACGTGCGTTTTCGCCATTGACCATGAGCACAGATGGCGCCGTCATGTCCTCAGGGAGAGCGACGGCTTCCTTCCGCAACGCCCCATTGCGGTCTACGATGTGCCATCGGGCCGAAAGAACGAAGGGCTTCTTGAGATAGAGCCGCTTCTGAAAGTCCTCGATCTGAGCGAGCCAGTCGATGATCTTCCCGCCAACGGCACGGATCGCCTTCACCTTCTGGAGTGCGACATCAATCTGTGCAGACGTTCGGCCCTCAATGTCATCGAGGAAGAGGACCTCGTTCTTGATGAAGAAGTCGAGTTCGCGACGGAGGAATCCACCGAGGTCCTTGTGGATGAAGTAGTCCGACGTGTTCTTCTTCGTGTACCGGTAGAGCTGATATCC
>JAGWVZ010000707.1 GCA_018970625.1 Myxococcales bacterium
CTCCAGCGGAAGCGCCCGCAAAATCCTGGAAGGGGGCTTTCCCGGCCCCAAAACGCCGCCTATGGGCAGGACGCCCGTCCCCACCGCCATCAAGATGTGCCGGGGGAACCCCGGCCAGAGGCCTCTGGGAGGCGAGCCTGAATCGCCCCCCGGAGACCCGACTCCGCCGAGGCTCCTGGACGGGCTCGCTCTTGAGAAGTGGGAGGAGATGGCCGCCCTGCTCTCGAAGATGGGCGTCTTCACCCAGGCCGACCGCACGACCCTGGAGCGGTACTGCCTCATGTACGAGAACTGGGTCGGGTTGGTGAAGCACCTCAAGGAGCATGGTGCCACCCAGATCACCGCGACCGGCTACTCCCAGGTCACGGCCGAGAGCGTCCTGGAGAAGCAACTCCGGGCCGACCTCCTGGCCATCGAGCGGCAGTTCGGGATGACCCCCGCCGCCCGCTCCACGATGAAGGTGTCTGGTGCCGCTGCCCCCGCCGATCCGCTGGAAGCGTATATCCAAAGCCGAGGCGCTTGAGCAGGGGCTCGGCTTCTACTTTGACCCGAAGAAGGCCGCCCACGCGGTCGGGTTCTTCGAGAACTTCCTCGTCCACTCGAAGGGACGATTCGCCGGGAAGAAGTTCACGCTGCTCGACTGGCAGCGAGAAGAGGTGATCGAGGAAATCTTCGGCTGGATGCGAGTGGACACAGACACTCGTAGGTACAGGGTCGGCTACATAGAGGTGCCAAAAAAAAATGGTGTCTTGGCCCCTGCGGCTGGTTGCCGTGGGGGCCAAGACACCACCGGGAAAGTCAACACTGCTTTCAGGAATCGGCCTCTACATGACCGTGGCCGACGGAGAAGCCTCGGCCGAGTGCTTCGGATGCGCCAACTCTCGCGAGCAAGCCTCCATCGTCTACAAGCAGATGAAGGAACTGGTCGAGTCGTCCTCGGCCCTCTCGAACCGGCTCGAAGTCGTCGACAGCCGCAAGACGATCGCCTGCGTTCCGACTAACTCGTTCTGGCGGGTGATCTCCAGCGATTCAGGCCGCCAGGAAGGTCTCAACATCCACTCGCTGGTATATGACGAAATCCATCAGGCCAAGGACCGGAGGCTATGGGATGCGGTTCGTTACGGTGGAATTTCTCGTTCGCAGAGCCTGATTCTCGCGATTACCACGGCTGGCCACGATCGCAACTCGATCTGCTGGGAACTCCACGACACGGCCATTCGAGTCATGGAGGACCCGGACTACGATCCCCAGTTCTTCGGGTACGTCCGGGCTGCCCTGCCCGATGACGACTACCGCTCGCCGGCTGTCTGGAAGGCCGCGAATCCGTCCTACGGCGTGACGATGGACGAGGAGAGTTTCAAGGCGGACGTCCGCGACGCCGAGCAGTCGAACAACCGACTCGCGTCCTTCCTCCGCTACCGGCTCAACATCTGGGTCGAGGGCGACTCGAAGTTCATCAACCTGACGCAGTGGGACCGCTGCAAGGGCTCGTCCGGCCATCTCGGACCGGAGCGAATCTGGTACGGCGGGCTCGACTTGGCTCAGACCTGGGACTGCAATGCCTTCGTGGCGGTGAGCAAGGCCCCGGATGACGTCTTCGATGTGCTGTGCCGGTTCTGGATTCCAGGCGACAACGCCCGGGACCGTGAGATCAAGGACGGCATCGCCTATTCGCAGTGGGCGAAAGACCCGAAGTCCGGACTGACGCTCACGCCGGGTGACGTCTGTGACTACGACTTCATCAAGCGGGACATCCTGGCGTTCTGCAAGGAGCGGACGGTCCGGAAGATCGCGGTCGATCCTCACAACAGCCACTACCTCGTCCAGCAACTTCAGGCAGAAGGGCTCGATGTGGTAGGGATGAGTCAGGGTTTTGCCACCCTCAACACCCCCACGAAAGCCCTCGAAGCGGCCATAGCACAGGCCCGCCTCAGGACCAACGACAACCCGATTTTGAACTTCATGGCCGCCAACGCGGTCACGAAAACAAACGCTGAGGGCTACATCAAAGTGGTCAAGCCGAGCCCGCAGTCTCCGAAGCGAGTCGACGGGATTGTCGCCATGATCATGGCCATCGCGCTGGCTAACGATGCCGCCGGCTCTCCGGCCGCCAATGTGCCGGAGATCATTGTGCTATGAGCGAAGAGCGAGCCCTCTCCGATATTG
>JAGWVZ010000708.1 GCA_018970625.1 Myxococcales bacterium
ATGTGCAGTTCGATCGACCGTCGCCCGCGCTCTCCGAAGCGCAGGTGGTGTCACTGCTGGCGGATCGCGCCGACCGGCTGGACGATGGAAGCCGCGAGATCCTGGATGCCATTCTGGCGCAACCCGAGGCGTTTCTGGACGCTTCGCCGCCCGCTGAGATTCTGAATCAGGCCGAGGCTGTGGTTACGGCGGCGGGCCGGCTGCCCGAGCTGGCGTATATGTATCGAGACGCCAACACCCGGGCGCAGGCGCGGGGTCTGGCGCCGCCCTGGAATCCGCGGCTGGCGCGCGTGCTGGCTCAGCTGGGGCAGGTGGACGCCGCGCTGGCGATGGCGCAGGCCGAGGTCGAGCAAACGCCCGACCGGGCCGACGCGTGGTATGCTCTGGCGTCGGTCCTGATGCAGCAGGCCTCGACGTCCGAGCCACAGATTCTGGAACAGATTGAGCAGGCGCTGCTGCGGTTTGTGCAGCTGTCGCCGACTGAACCGGCCTTCGATGGCACGCCCGTCGCGACGTTGCAGTCGCAGATCGAACAGATTCGGACCATCCGGTCACGAGCCCCCTAGCCCCCCGATCAGGGGTCGCGTAGTGTAAGCGGGTGGGTAGGCCACCGGGTGGTGGTGAGACGTTGAGGTGTAGTATGAAGCGACTGCTCTGGCAGCGGCCCTGATACCGAAGCGCCTTTGCAGGGCGGAATCCCGACCACGTCTGGGCGTCGTTTTCAGTCGGCCTCCACGCCGCGCCCGGGATTCATAACGCCCTGAAATCACCCGTGAGTGAACCACGCGGGCGCTGCGAACTGTTCAGAGCGACTCGCACACGTACGAGCGATTGTTGCCACAACCCAGATCGTTCCACACGCCCGTGTCGCGGTTGACCTCGGTGCAGTCTTCATCGCTGGCGTTGTTGGGTTCGCCGCTGCCCCAGTTGGTGTAGCTGCTGCTGTCGGCGAACCACACGAACACGCCTTCGGTGGTGCGGTCGTTCAGACCAATCCAGAAGTTGCTGCTCGGCGCGTTTCGCGGCCCGCAGTCGTTGCAGTCGGTGCCCAGGTCGCAGAACGAGTAGTCGGACGCTGGACCACCGTCGTCACAGTCAATATCATTGGCGTACCGGCAGGTGTTGGTGCACAGACCGGGCACCGAGCGGTAGGTGGAGCGCACCCACTCATTCTCGGTGGCGTCGTTGATGGTGACCAGGCGATAGCTGCCAAAGCCGTTGCAGGTGTCGCGGGCCGAGGTGAACGCGGCGGTGGTTGTACAGAAGAGGTAGGCCTTGCCTCCGTTGTTTCGCAGGATGCAGGTGCCGCAGGTGGCGCCGTCGTCGACGTTGCCGTCGCAGTCCGAGTCCACGCCATCGCAGCTCTCGGTGGCGCCGGGGCGCGCGCTGGCGTTGGCGTCGTTGCAGTCGGTGTTATTGGTGACGCGGCCGGCGCCCGGGCAGCCGGTCTCGGCGGGAGCGCTGGCTGAGCCAAAGCCATCGCCGTCGGCGTCGGGCCAGACGCTAATGCTCAGGCCTTCGTCGATGGCGCCGTCGCAGTCGTTGTCGCGGCCGTCACATGCCTCGGGCGCGCCCGGGTAGCTCGCGCCTGTGCCGTCGTCGCAGTCGGTGGCGTTGGTGGCATAGCCGGTGGTGGGACCACATGCGGTGAGGGTGGCACCGCCGACAGCGCCAAAGCCGTCGCGGTCGGCGTCGACCGTGTAGGTCGCGGTGGGCAGGCCCTCGTCGGCGGTTCCGTCACAGTCGTTGTCGAGTCCGTCGCAGAGCTCGGCCGCGGTGGGGCGCAGGTTGGGGTTGGTGTCGTTGCAGTCGTCGTCGTTGGTGACGTAGCCGGCTGGTGGCGTGCACGACTCCAGCCTTCCGCTCGCATTGCCAAAGCCATCGCCGTCGGTGTCGGGCCAGTAGGCGGTTTTGGACAAGCCGTCGTCCACGGTGCCGTCGCAGTCGTTGTCGAGGTCGTCGCAGACTTCGGTGGCACCCGCGTACGACACGTTCGAGGCCTCGTCGCAGTCCGAGCCACGACACTCGGGGCCCGTGCCGTACCCGTCGCCATCGGGGTCAAAGCAGGGCGCACATACGCCCGAGCGTGGAATGCACTGGCGCTCGGCGGCGCCCGAAACCGAGGCGCAGCGATAATCCGAGGGACAGTCTGCGTCGGTCG
>JAGWVZ010000046.1 GCA_018970625.1 Myxococcales bacterium
GTTGCTGGCCGGCGTGGGCCGGGTGATCAGGCTGCGACTTTCGCAGCTGCACCGGCGAAACCGCACGAGAGTCGGGCAGAAGAGGACCACGCTGTTCGCTCGCTGACCGCAAATCTCTGACCGCATCGGGTGCGCTTTTTGCCAACGACACGTTCGTAGGACTGCCGCCCTGCAAAGAAATCTCAGGCGCGACCGCTCCCGGGAGCGGTTCGGTGTCGCCCAGACAGGTGTCCAGGCTCGCGTCCCCCGTGACCCACGTGTCGGGAAGCGCGGGGGAGTCCTGTACGCTGAGAATCTCAGCAAACGACACCACGGAGTGAAGTTCACCGCGTGGATGTGGCGACACAAAGAGACCGCGGACCGGAGGTTCAAACCGCAGAGAAGCGGGTATCGGGGGTGTTGAGGACATGGCGTGCGCTTTTGCATTCCCCGTGGCGCTCGGCAAGTTCGATTCAAGGGCCAGGGCCGTGACATCCCCCAGGCGATGCCCGACCAGGACGGCGAGAAACGAGTCAAACCAGGCGGCCACCAGAAATCCGACGGCCGCCACGAACCCGGCTCCCGTCGCAGAGGCCGGAAAGCTACCGCCCTGAAACCATGAGCCGGCGAGGTCGGTCGACGCCACGGACCCAGCCAGCCACAGCATCGCCCAGGCGAGCATATAGCAGGGCGCAATCCAGACAAACTGCCGCCACTGACGAAAAGGGGCAGCGATTCCCGCAATCACCGTACCTGCAAAAAACCGGGGGCGATAACTCAGATAGGTCGCGATCACGCACAAAAAGAACGACAGATAAGCCAGAACACCGACTGCTACGACGATAGACACGGCGATGAACGCCGTGGTCCTGAATGTGGCCCCCTCGTGAACGGCCATCCTGCCTGCCACCCGAAAGAACGGCGACAGGAACATCAGGCTGCCCATGAACAGCCCGAGTCGAATCAGGGACAAACCCAGAAACGCAGGGGCAGTTTCCCGCACACAGTCGGACGTACGCCTTCGGACACCAGTCGCTGCGTCCCTCAGGGTGCCCATCCAGGCAGCATCCATGGTCGCGCGCGCCCAAAGAAGCGTGACGGCCAACAGCAGGATGCCGATCAGACCCCATGCCCCCAGCGCGACCCCCCGGCTGGCCAGCCAGTCGTCGAAGACGAAGGACGTCGCCAGAATCGCCCGGCGTCCTGATTCGTCCAGGGCCAGCAACCACCAGAGGAGTCCGCCCGCCAGCGCTGGCGCGAATGTTCCTGCGCTGCTCACCAGCAACCGAACCAGACGCCAGGGCCAGCCCCGCAACGAGCGCCCAAAGACCAACGTACCCAACCGGGCGTACTGCAATAGCCCCAGCGGAGCGGTCAGCAGAGCGTCATCAAATCCCAACGGACCCATGGGCGATGGCGCCTGTGGCGGGGGCGGTTCAGATTCGGGGCTGGAAGTCGACGGAGGAATCGGCGACACAGAATGTCCGGGGTGGGACAGGCAACGCGCAATGCACCTTGCGTCTCTGCGCAGCGTACGACAGTCTTGCGACCGCGTGCCCGAGGTGCTGCACGCGCATACCATAGAATGCTCCGAAACCCAGCCGGGATGCACATGCCGACCCTGCCTTCTCCGTTTGTTGCCGACGCCGTCTGGAAGACCCAAACCAGCCGCTGGGACGACGGTGTCAGGTCCGTTACGTACGCTCCACACCGCGACGCAGAAACGACCGGGAGCCTCACGGTGGCTTCAGCGGGCACCATCCCCGCCTCGGCGTGCTCGGCTTTTGCGGCGTGGCTGGGCGAACAGGTCCCGTTGACGATCGGCAGCTCGGACGCTGGCGTGGTGTGGACACTCGCATCGCAGCCGTCGCGCATTCCCACGGTCGCCGCGTTCGCCGCGACTGCATGGTGGTTGCGGGCCTGCGCGGCCGGCGTGGAGCCTTTCACGGCGCTCGGCACCATCGCGCACGCGTGGTCGCGAACGCCTCTTCCGGCCGCGGTCGCCTGGGCTTTCCTGCCGCGCGCCGGCTTGCTCGGCTGGACGCCCACCGGCGCAGCTTCAGCCATGGTGCACGTGAGGCTGCTCGATGACCCCGGCGCAAGCCCAGGCCTTCGCCTTGCACTCGCGCATTCCGACGATGGGCCATCGGCAGAACGAGTGGCTACGCGCGCGGTCTGGACGAGTCACCGTGACCGGGCCATCGAGCAGGCAGCCGATGACCACCTCATGAGCACACCGGATCACCGTCCGTTTTCATGGAGCTTCTGGCATCTCGAACCCGGCATGGGTCCCGAAGACCTGCGAGGCATGATTCGACGGGTGGAGTCGTTCGTAGAGCTCTGGCCGCAATTGCAGCCGTTGCAGGAACAGCTCGCCCGGCAGGGCGGCATCGAAGAAATCGGCGGCCACACATGGGAGCGACCTGCGGTGGCAGGGCGGCAGAACGCCTCGACTTCACCGGCCCAACCGGCCACTCCGTACGCAGAAACCATCGCTGCTTTCGCGCCAACTCCGCCCGCTGAACATCAGGCCTCTGCACGGACGAATCCGGTTGCCGAAGTCGCTCCGGGTACTCTTGCCGACCCAACTTCCGCTGCTTCTGTGCAGCCCGCCGCGGCTCCGGCCGACGTCATCGCGGCAGAACAGCCCGCACGCACGGTGGTGCATCCAGCGGTGGCGGTCGTCATACCGGTAGCGAACGAACACACAGACGAGCCAGACCGTACGTCAGCCCCGGTCGCTTCTGACACCGCCGACGCAGCGGATACTGCTTCTGTTCCGGTCCCGCCTGATACCTCTGAAGTGCCGGATGTTCCTTTCTCATACCCGCAGCCGTCCGTTTCAGCATCGGACTCTGCGCCGTTGGAGAGCCACGACGACGACTGGTCGCCGCCATCACCCACACCCGTCGAGCCCCCACGCGTTGCCGCACCACTGCCCGCATCGGTTCACTCAGCGCCCGAACAGGAGCTGCCATCGCCCGGAGCCACGGGTCGCTTCCGGGTCGAGCTGATCGATCCGGGACCAAACCCGACACGAACGGCAGAGCTGCTCGCCCGTGCGCTTCGTGTCTCGGTCGACGAGGCGGCCGCATGGTGCGCTGCAGCCCCGGTCTGCGTCGCCACCGATATTCCGGCCTACGAAGTCAGGAAGATCGATGTCGTTGTGCGGCTGCCGTCGGGTGCACGGTTCAGCTGGAGTCGGACAGACAACCCCTGAAGTGCCGACGCCCTGCAATGTTCCTCATCGGCGAGACCGGCCAGTTTGCCGGCGCTCGCATCACGTCAACGTTGCGTCATCCGCTCTTGTCAGGGGGCGAACTCGCCTCGCAGGGCGCAGGTCAACGACGGGGCCTGCCGTTAGCTGATCTCGCCCGACGTGGGTGGCCCACCGACACGCTCGGTGCCGATGTCGACCACTCGCCCGCCGCCAAGGCCGTCAAATGGACTACCACCCGCATAGGGTCGCGGGCCGCCCTGCCCGGCACCCGGAAAGCCACCGCCAAGGGGACCGTTACCCCCACCGATGATGGTGACACCTCGTCCGAAGTTACTGAAAACCGTCGCCTTTCCGCTATCGACCATCTTCGCGAACCGGCTCATGATGGCGGCTTTAACCAGCATGCGGACAGGCGGAATCAACAGCAGGAACCCGAGCGTGTCGGTGATGAGGCCCGGAGTCATCAGAAACACGCCGGCGATGAGCACACACAGACCATCTACCAGCGCCCCGGCCGGAACCTTCCCCTGGGCCAGCTCGGTCTGAATCCCGGCGAGTACGCGCATGCCTTCCTGGCGAGCCAGCCAGGCACCGGCCGCGCCGGTAAACAGAATCACGAAGATGGTGAACAGGAAGGAGGTCATGCTCGCCAGCTTCACCAGAATGAACAGCTCGGTAAACGACATGATGGTGAAGAGCAGAAATAGTTTGCCGAGCATGACATGACCTGAGGTTGACCCACGGAAGCCCTCCCAACCTGAACGCGGGGAAGGAAATTGCAAGAGCGGGCAACCAGATCTTCCATCAGGGCGTCATTCTCTGTTGCATGGTGCAGCGGAAACCGGCTGCAGCCGCGCGTCGTGTGACCCGCGTGAAGATTCGTTTGCGTTCACAACCCGGAGAACCCATCGTGTAGCCATCGACTCGTTTGCGAGTGGCCTGTGAATCCATCGACGATCTTTGTGGTAAGCGACTCGACCGGTAATACGGCCGAGCGGGTGGTGCGAGCCGCCCTGTTACAGTTCGAACGTCCGGGCGTGCGCCTTCAGATCTGGCCGCGCATTCGCTCGGGCGGCGATGTCAGCGAGCTGGTGTCGCACGCCGCTGCCTGTCACGCGCTGCTCGTGCATACACTGGTGAACAGCGAGCTTCGACAACTGCTTCACGCGCACGCCGAGCGCTCCGGCGTGATGTCGGTGGACTTGTTTGGGACACTGCTGACATCGTTGTCGGAATTCTTCGAGCAACCTCCTCAGGAAACACCCGGAGTGGTGCATCGCCTTGATGACGCGTACTTCCGACGCGTTGAGGCCATGGAATTCCTCGTCAAAGCGGACGACGGTCAGTATCTGCCAGCCATTGATCGAGCCGATATCGTGTTGGTAGGCGTCAGCCGAACTTCGAAGACGCCCGTGTCGGCGTATCTGGCAGGTCAGGGCCATAAAGTGGCCAACGTACCTCTGGTAAAGGGTATTGAACCCCCTGCCCGACTGTTTTCGATTCCTCGTGGTCGGGTGTTCGCGCTGACGATCGACCCGGCCAAACTCCACGAAGTCAGGCAACGACGTCTGGAGTACCTCGGGTTCTTTAGTCCGGGCGGCTACGCCGACGTGGATGAAGTGTTTGCCGAGGTGAGTTGGGCGCTACGGCTTTATCGAACCCGAACGAACTGGCCGATCATCGATGTCACCAACATGGCGGTAGAAGAGACTGCCGCCGAGATCCTCAAACAAAAATCCCTCATTGAAGCCGGCCCTTAACATCACGCTGCTGCTGGTCGCGAGCCTGTCCGCATGCGCCGGACCTCAGCGGCAGCTGGATCGAGCGCTCGAACGTGGCGACTGGCAAACGAGCGAGGCGCTGTTGCTGGAGCACGATTCGCTCGTGCTGGATGCAGGTGCCAGGCTGAGTCTGTACCGGGCCACGGCGCGCTGCGAAGAGTGGCTGATGACGCTCGATGCTGTACGCGACGATGCACGGGCAGCGGGAGGCGCGGCCGCTGCGCTCCCGTGGTACACGGCGGAGTGGTTGTCGTACGAGCAGGAATGTGCGTTCCATCTGGCGCAGACAGAGCGCTGGTTGTCGACGCTGGTCAATCAGAACGGGCAGGTCGTACTGACCGAAGGAGAGTTCGCGTTCGGCATTCAGGCACTTCAGACGGTGGCAGGGCGGGTGCCAGAGACACTGTTGATGCTTGCCCGCGTACTGCTCTCCAACGCGGCGGTGGAGCGCGCGCGTGAGCCGGCCACATGGCCGCAGCTTGAAGCTGCAACCACCGACGCCGTGTATCGGACCCTCTACCTGCGCCGCTACGCGACAGTCGAAAGCCTGCTGGAGCTGCTGCGGGAACATGAGCCTCTGCAGTCGCTGTGGAGACAGGGGTATGCGGCGTGGGCGCTCGAGTCCCGGGCTCGCCGTGAGGGTGACGCCGCGCTTGGATCCGCGGATTCGGGCACCCTCCTGCAGTGGGCTACCCGTTGGGAGCAGGCAGGACTCTCACGGGCGGCGGGTGCGGCGTGGCGTTCGCTGGCGGAGCAACGCACCGCAAATGATGCCGCGATCGCGTGGCGCAGCGCGGGGGACGCACTCTACGCAGCGGGTGACACAGATGGCGCGCGCGAGGCGCTGGTGCGCTCGGTAGAATCGGCGACAGACACCCTGCTTTATTCGCAGTCCACCGCTCGGACGGCGCACGCGAGGGGCGATACCGACTGGGGTCTGGAGCAGCTGGCGGCACTGCTGGACGCCCGGGTGTGCGCGACCGATGACCCCGGGTCTGAGGCCTTGCTGGACGCCGAGTGGCAATGGGCGGCGATGCGACTCGCGCAGCAGCAGTCCGGTAACCGGGCCACAACCCCCAGCCCGGAGCGCGTGCGTCAGGTGCAACATCGCTCGGCCGTGTTGACGCGTGTGCGGAATCGAATCGCGCAATGCAACGCCGAAGCGCTGGTCGTTCAGGTCGGGCAGGCCTTGCAGGGGATAGGGCAGGAGCACGAAGCGCACGAGTTATTGAAAGCGCAATTTGACGCTTATGGCGGTTCGTATTCGCTCTTTGGAGTCTGGTTTGAGCAACCGCTTACCGACGCCGAGGCGACCGATATTGCAGCACGCCTGAGTATCTGGCTCGAGACCCTGCCCGACGAGATACCCGATGATTCGTTACGTTTTCTGGTTGGCGCGCTGACGCACCGACGAGAGCCGGCCATTGTTGAGGTCAGGAATATCTGGCTGCAGGCCAGATTGACTTCGCCGCAGGTTCAATTGCCGCTGGCGCTGGTGCAGGCTCGTTATTTACAGGAAGCGGGCCTGACAGATGAGCGCAGGGAATTACTGGAGCAGGTTATTGAAGCGCAGGAAAACCCGATTCAGGCGCGGGCGCAGGTGGCACGCTGGATGGTGAGTCGCGTCGATGCACGCGAAGCGGCGGAGTTTGCGGCCGCTCTTGCCGAACGCCCCGAAGCGGGAGCGACCTTTGACGATATTCATGACAGCGATGCCATTTCGATCCGGCAATATGCATGGCGACTTGCGCTGACCGCCGCCGTCGAAAATGGCGACGCGGCTCAGGCACTTCGTGCCGCGTTTGCCTGGGCCGATGAACAAGGCAGCGCGGACGCCAATACGTGGCGTTATCTGTGGACGCTACGAACCGTCTGGGAAATTCTGGAACCCGAACAACGAATCGAATTCGCCCAACGCAGTCACGCAAATGGTTATTGCCCGCCTGAGATGCGCGAAGAATGGGGGTTCGCGCTTGCCGAGCAGCAAAATATACAGGGTGCCATAGAGGTATTACTGCCCATGCTGCAGGAGCCGCAGGATCGACTGGATGAATTTATCGAGCGACTTGTAAACGAATGGGGACTCGATGCGCAGCAGCGCTTCGCAGCGGCGTGGCGCGACCGTGAAGGTGAGACGGCTCCATGGAGGAGAGCGCGGATCATGGCGCTCGCCCAACAACTCGAATCGTCTTCTCTCCTCACGGACGAACGTTTGTTTCTTGTCGCTGAATTGCGTTCGGCTGTGCGTGCAGCCACCGAAACAGCGGAGAACGTGCTCCCCTCGGCTGAGCAGCTGGGCGCGGCGCACGCGATCGTCCGCGACCTGTATCCTGCATCCGCGACAGACGAACGCCCCATAACGATTTTACTGGAACGGATATCCGGAAAAGAACCGTGGGATTCTCTGGAAAACGACCTGCTGGCCTTTCTGCAGACCTCTGAACGCACCCAGAGCCTTGACCTGCTGGAAGCCCTTACGGCAGCGGCTTATGGTGCGGCCGCGCTACCGGCAGTACGTACCATCCTGTATCGATTTCGGGACGCAGACGGAGGCAGCGTCGTGATTCGGCAGGCGGAACGTCTCTTGACGTTCACACGCCAGACAACGGCAGTCGCGTCATTTATCGAGCAGGAGATTCTGGCACCGGCGGCGTTGCTGCAACAGGGCGTGCGGGAATTCGGGCCTGACTGGGCATGGCGGGGAGACACCGAGACCGGCGCCAGAGAGTTTCTGACGCTGGCCATGGACTATGCCTACCATCTGGGCCACTGGTCGATGGCGCTGCAGTGCATGGAACGACTCACGGAGTTTCCCGGCGCTCGTAACCAGTCCATGCTGGAGTTGGCGCTCCGCATGCAGGCACTCCATCGTGGCGGCCAATTGACGGTCGAGGACGCTACCTACTGGATTGCGAGGTGGGGTGGCGACGAAGAGGCCTGGACCATGGCTGTTCGACTTCTGTTTCGCATGCGGTTGAACGAGCTCGCAGCCACCGTATTTTCTCTGGCGCCAGAACGTTTGCGACTTGAACCCTCACTTATTGCGTTGCAGATGCTGCTTCCCGAGCGGCTGCAGACCGGTAATCCCGTCGAACACTACGCCACCTGTCTGGAAGAAAACCCGGACCTGAGCGGTGCAGAGATCGCTGAATATCTGCAGACGATCTGGCGCGAATTACAATTCTCGCAATACGCCGACCGAATGCCGCTATTGCTGGAAGTCAGTCGTAGCCGTGCCGGTGGAGCACGCAATTTTGTGGAGTTGGAGGGGCGCTTTCAGGCGGCTTCAGGAGAAACGACTCGGGCGAGTCAGGTTTTTCTGCCCCGGGGAGCGACGACCCTCTCAGGCGATTTGTCGGTGTTGCTGGAGCTGGGATTGCCGTCGCTGGCCATGCGGGCGCTCGACGAGCAGGCCGGTCAGCTTCCCTGGCTGGAATATCTGGAGGGAGCATGGAGTCTGCAAAGCGAAATTCGCCCTCGCGTCGGGCAGAATACTTGGGAGCTTTATGTACGGATTTTTGCCGACAGAGAACGTTCGGCGGCCGCTCAGGAATCGCATCAGATACCCATTTTCAGCCTGGGTTTTCAATACACGAATCATAACCCTCGGGCGGCCATTGAGATTCTGAATGAATTGCCGGATTACCGGAGTGATTATTCATTGGCAGCGGCGCTCCTGCACGCGCATCTGGGGAATCGGGAGGAGGTCCGACAATGGCTCCGAAACTCTCCCGCATGGACTGCGACGACCTCCGATGTGCGTGTCCGGCTTCAGGTGGTGGAGCTGGGAGGGGGTGTCGAGGTGTTTCCCGGAATCCTGTCTGCAGATGTCTCAAACCGCGACCTTGTGTTCGCGATTTGGGTCGCCATCCAGGAGGGACGTCACGACATCGCCCTGACTGAACTGGAGAATTCGCTCCTCCCCAGATTGCTCTCCGACCCGGTGGGATGGTTTGCGTCTGCCGCGCCGCTGACGGAGAGCGGACTCTACCTGCTGCTGAATGCGCTCGCCACGAACGGCTACGCTCATGAATGTCTGCAGCTGCTGCAACGCTGGTCCGAGCGAATGCCCGACAACGCACAGCTTCAATACGAAGCGGTTCGACTCACGCTGGAGCACCACCTGCCCGAGGCCGACGAGCTGGTCGCCCGTTGGCTGGACCTCGCTCATGGTAGCGCCGAGCTTCAGGCGGCACTGCTGGAGTTGCTCCGCCAGACCGGCCATGGGGAAACGTCTGCGTGGGTGCATGACGAAGGCAGACTCAGCCTGCGAACGTCACACCCTGAACTTCGTCATGCGCTGTGGAACCTGGCGGTCGCCCAACCGTGGTGGCAGGGCGAGAGTGACCTGCTGCAACACCTGCTAGCCCCGCCGCAGGCTCCGGGACGAAACGCCGAGGTTCCGCTTTTATCCGAACAGGCTCGCGCACTTGCGTCGTATCAGCATGCGCCTGTCGAGGCGCTCCCGCCCCGCCTTGTGCGACGGCATATGTCCTATCCGGAGTCACCCGCCTCACTGATTCAGGAAGCCATTCGGGCCACGTCGGCGATGGACATGGACCGGTACCTTCGCGAGACAGGCCTGCTCTCCCGGGAAGTCGCTGACATGGAATTGCAGCTGCTCAGGGGAATCGACCCCGAAACGGACCCCGACTGGTATGAGACCGCCCTGAATATCGCGCTGTCCACCTCGCTTCATCCTTTTCAGGTGATGCTGGAACAGCTCCCGATCGAAGCCCAGCGTGATTCAGACCATTTCATAGCCTTACTCGATGAGATTTTACCCATCGCAATCCGTTCGAACATTCTTCTGCTTCGTTTGTTGGACGTTCTGAACGAAAACCCGGGCATAAACGCATGGGAGCGAATTCGCGACCTGCCTGACCCCTCGACGGCGTCCGAGGAGGTGCGCTGGCAGGTTGCGCGACTGGCATTTCGGTCCCACGACCGCGCAGCAGCCATTGAATGGGTGAACCGGGCACTGCATGAGCATCAGGATGACTTCGCGATTCTGAGCGACCATGGACCCATGCTGCTTGAGCTGGGCGAGGTGTCCACTCTCGAGCAGCTCGTGGAGCAGGTCGATGCGGCTTGGCCTGCCAACACCCTGACTCCGGTCTGGCGTGGCCTGCTGGGCGCAGAGCGACACGGCGTATCGGACGCACACACGCTGCTGAGCGAGGGCGTTCAGGAGCTCGACACCTTTGCTCCGCATTCGCGGAACCTGCTTCGCTTACTCGTTCGCATGGGCGCAAACGACCATGCCGAGGCCCTCGCTGACCGGCTGGCAGCATTTGTCGTTCCGGGCGATACGGGCCTGCAGTTTCACGGCCTGTCCGAGGTACTGGCGGTCTGGACAGAGCTGGACCCGGAGCGCGGGCTGGCGTGGTACGATGCGCACTGGGCGCCACGTCTGGGCAACGGCGAGCTGCATGGACTCGACAACGCCCTGTGCGGGTTGTTTGTCGCAGCCGGACAACCAGAGCGGGCTGAACAGCTTCGCATTCTAAGCTGGCAATTGAGCCCCGACGACCCGGTTCTCATGAATTACCTGGCCTGGCACTGGGCGGAGCGCGGAGAACGACTGCAAGAAGCGGAACAGCTCGCGCGGCGTGCCGTGGTGCTCGAAAACGCTGACAATCCAAATTCGATCGACACGCTGGCCTGGATTCGGTTTCAGCAGGGGGCCGTCGAAGAGGCACTCGACATGCAACGGCACGCGCTGCGTCTTCTGGCCATGCAAGCGAGCTCGGCTGACAGAGGGCGACCCGACATTCGTTCGGTCTTTCTGGAACACTACCGCGCCATGCAGGCTGCGCTTGTGCCCGCCGATACAGCTGACCCGGAGCGACGCCGTTCGCGCAACCCGCGACGTCGGTGAACCGCTGAAACAGGGGTGCGGGTGGGCAACCATGCTTGAGCGGTGGACCGGGTTCGGGCATGAAGGAGACTTGGTCGGCGTACTACCGCCCTGCAACCCACCTCGCGCAGCGTCACGATCGCGCCCCTCCCCTGAACGATATGCCAGCACGAACTCGCCTTAGCCCCGAAGTACTCACGGAATCGATGCGATCGCTGCCGGGCTGGACGACGGACGGCACGTTTCTGCGCCGGGCGCTCGTGTTCACCGACTTTGACGTCGCGTGGGCGTTCATGAATCAGGTGGCCGACGTCGCGCGGGCGATGGACCACCACCCCAACTGGTCGAACGTGTACAATCGCGTCGACATTGCGCTACAGACGCACGATGCCGGCGGGATTACGGAGACGGATCTGGTGTTTGCCCGGAGCCTGAATCAGCTGCTGGAGGCGTCGTGACGACGTGTAGTCCCGGCTCTTCGATTCCGCAGAACAGATAAATCACGAGCGCCAGCAGGCACGCCAGCGCGAGCAGCGCAGACAGGAGCTGCTGCTCGAAGGCGGACGTGGTGGCGGTTGCCGGGGCCGACGCATCGCCGCTGGACGCCGGTCGCTCGGGCTCCGGGGGAGCGGGCAGGTTCTGTTGCGGGAGCAGGGATTCGCGATCGATGCCCTCCGTCGGCGTGTCCTCGAGCGAGAAGTCTGGCACGACGCGCGGCGGTCGCACGGGACGTGGGGGCTTCTGGACCTCGATGGGAGCGGGGTGAACCGTGCGTTCGCCCCATCGGACAATGCTGACCGTGATGTTATCAGGACCGCCGCCCGCATTGGCTCGCTCAATGCAGATGCGTGCGGCATCCTCTAGCGACTCGTCGGCGACGACACGGGCGAAGTCCGCTTCGGGAAACGGACCGTACAGGCCATCACTACAGAGAATGAAGGTGTCACCCGGCTGCAGTGGCAGCGGTTGCTCCATGAACTCGACATCCACATCTTCGCGACCACCGAGCGAGCGACTGATGACGTTGGAGTTGGGGTGCGATGCGGCCGCCTCGGGCGAAATAATGCCGTCGTCCACGAGACGCTGGACCATGGTATGGTCGCGCGTCAACTGCCGGAGGACGCTCCCGCGCAAAAGGTATCCGCGGCTGTCACCGACATGCGCGAGCAGGGCAGTGCCGGCTGCCTTGTCGATGACGAGCAGCACACAGGTCGTGCCCATTCCGCGCAGCTCGCGCCGTTGCTGGGACAATTCTGCGATGGCCTGGTTGGCTCGCGTGATGGCAATCTGGATGCGATCATGAAGTGTGGCGAGGTCATCGCCAGCCGACGCCTGCAGCGACGCGGTGATGGTATCTACCGCGAGACGGGAAGCGGTCGAGCCACCCTTGTGCCCTCCGAGACCATCACAGACAAACCAGAAATCTGCTGCTTCCGTGAAGAGCTGCCCGAAGGCATCCTGATTCTCGGTTCTCTCTCGGCCCACATCGGTGAGGGCAGCAGAGGCAATGGGTGTTGTCATAGGGCTCCTGTTCCCACGTTCCGGGCACCAGGGGGTGAACCCTACCCGGCTGAGCGGCGGTACCACAGGCAGGAATGGCTTTCAACTTGAAGAGCAACCGGCTAAAGGAGCGAATCTCGACATGAGCGTCAGAAGCGTACGGGAGCCGGCCAATCCGAATCTCGTGCGCAACCTTCGATTTGCTGAGGTATTCCTGCCGTGGCAGACGCCCCTGGTACAGCTACATCCCCTGATATGTTGCCCGTCGGCAGTGTGCTGAAGGGGACCTACGAGATCGTCCGCTATCTTGGCGAAGGGGGTGCTGGTTGTGTGTATCTGGCTGAGCACATGGGGCTTGGCCATCACGTCGCTATCAAGACGCTCTATGGTCGCTTTGTGCGCGACAACAGCATGCGCGAGCGGTTTCTGGAAGAGGGGATCATTCAGGCGAACCTGAAGCACAAGAACATCGTTCAGGTGCACGATCGGGTGGATGAGCCGGGGTTTTGTGCGTTCATTATGGAGTACGTGAGCGGCTCCAGTCTGGATCGTTATCTGCGCGACCGAAAGTCAGGCATTGATATCGCTGATATGACCCGCCTCTTCTGCGAGGTGCTCGAGGGCGCTACCTACGCGCACGCCCGCAGTGTGGTTCACCGCGATATCAAGCCTGCGAACATTCTGCTGAGTGTGGATGAAGGGGTGATAACCCCGAAGCTGACCGACTTCGGAATCGCAAAAATACTTTCGGGCCAGCGCCATACGGAAACCGGAACCGCGATGGGGACCATTTATTACGCCCCACCCGAACAGCTGGTGGATGCGCGTAGCGTGGACCACCGTGCCGATGTGTACGCGCTCGGCTGCACGTTCTTCGAGATGCTGTCAGGCCGCGTTCCGTTTGACGGGGCGACGGTGTTCAACATCATGAAACAGCATATCGAGGCCCCACGCCCGGACGTGTGTGAGGTGAATCCCGAGGTTCCACAGGGACTTTCAGTTGCGCTGCGAAAAGCCATGGCGATTGATCCCGGCCAACGGTTTCAGTCGGCGTCGGAGTTTCGCGAGGCGGTTCTGTCGACGACCAGAAACTCGTCCAACCGCATCTCGACAACAGGACAGGTGCCCGCGACGAAGGAAGCCTCGCCCGCCCTGTCGGACCCTCGGACGGGCTCATC
>JAGWVZ010000709.1 GCA_018970625.1 Myxococcales bacterium
CTTCTGACTTTGCGATTGCCCTGGGCCTGCCGAGCGCCCGGTTTGACACACGGGATCGTTTCCCGTAGCACGCTCGGCACGATGGAAGGTCCGCTCCGGAGGCGGACGTGGTTGAAAAGCCTGAAACACCTACTTGAGGTTTTTTCATGAGACGCCTGCTTCAGGGACTTTTGCTGCTCATGGCGCTGTCGGCGGCCGCGCCGGTCTGGGCGAGGGAGTATACGTTGACCTCGATTCGTACCCGAATGGAGGACCTGAACGTGCAGATGGCCGAGATGGAGACGCACGACTTTGCCGATGAAGCGGCAGGTGAGCTGGCGCAGTGCCGTCTGGAAGTCGGGGAGATTCAGGGCATGCTGGCAAGAAACGAGGTGGGTGAAGCTGCGATCGTTCTGCAACGGCTCGAAGCGCGCATGTTTCTGATTCAGTCGCTCCTTGAGCGAGCGACCTTCGAGGATCTGGCGACGGAGCGCGAGACGGAGCTCTTCGAGATTCAGAGTGCGGCAGACCAGCTGCAGATTGACCTGACCTCCACCGAACAGCGTCGGCGCCAGATGCAGGAACAGGTTCAGACGATCGTCGATTCCATGGGAGGTGCGCCATGAAATCTTCATCTACGCTGCGTGTTGCGCTGGTTTCTTCGCTGCTGTCGCTCGCTGCCTGCGGCGCTCCGCCTTTGACTGACGAGCTGAGCATGCTCGATCAGAACACCACCGGCATGATCGCGGACTCTATCTCAGGGACGGATACCGAAGCAATCGAGGACCAGAACGTCCGCGAGCTGTCTGAGCAGGCCCTGACCATGCTCGGCTCGGCGAGAGAGTATTTCGACGCCGCATACGAGCAGCATCGAAAGCGAAAGCGAGACGAGGCGTCGCTGCTGGCCCGTATCGGACTCATTTATTACAATGCTGCCGAAAACTTTCATCGGACGGCTGAAGCGCGTGTTCGACTCAACGCCGCCAACAGCGACTTTGAGGTACAGCGACAGCGGCGCAACGAGGCGCAGACGCGCATCGCCAGCGAAACAGAGCTGATTACGCTGCTGGGGACCATCAATTCATTGTTTGCGGCAAACGAGGAGTTGCGTCGTCAGCTGGCCAGCTTCGAGCAGGAAGCCAACACGGTCAATCGAGCGCTCTATGCAATTCAGGAGGCCCGTCGGGTGCGTCGCGAAGCCGAGGGCGTGAATGCTCGACGGTACGCCGCGTCGGCTTTCGACACCGCCTCGGCAAGCTTGCAGCGGGCCTCAACCCTGTATGATGACGAGGATTATGAGCAGGCCGCTCAGGTCGCGCTCGAATCACTGTCACAGTTTCAGCGCGCTATTGATGAGTCTCGCCCCGGGTTCGCTTCGGATCAGGAGCGCCTGCTGGCCAACAACGACACCGCTCGTGCGATTTTCGACCGAGCCATTCGTGCGTTCGGCGACACAGATGCCTACGTCGATAACCGAGGCATCGTGGTGGTCATGCCGTTCCTCTTTGCCGACACTTCCGCTGAAATTCGACCTGAAATGGCCGTGCGACTGGATGAGATCGCCGCCCTGCTGTCCGAGTTCTCGCGGCAGCGCGTGTCGGTGGAAGGGCACACGCGTGATGAGGGTAGCACCGCCGACAACGCGACGCTCGCCCAACAGCGAGCAGATGCTGTCCGGTCCTACCTTGCCAACGCAGACATTCGCGGTACGCGGATCGATGTGCTTGCGATGGGTGAAGAGGTGCCTCGTTACAGCAATGAGACCGAAGAGGGACGCGCCAACAACGACCGCGTCGAGATTATCTTCCTCTTCTGATTCCGGCGGCCAGAGACACGGCGTTCCGATGGCAGGTGGGGGACAAATCGCGTTTTTCGTGGCATGCTCTGCGAACAGCGCACTGCGGGATTGCGGCTTGCAGCGGGCGCGTCTAGGCTCCGGGCGCCCATGGGTCCGGTAACGGACCGAGGGTTGCAACGACTTCACATCTCAGGGTGTGGTCACAAAGGAGTGAAACGTCATGGCTCGCTATCTCATCACGTCGGCGCTTCCATACGCCAACGGCCCGATACACATCGGGCATCTCGTGGAATATGTGCAAACGGACATTCAGGCACGTTTTCTGCGCATGATGGGGCACGATGTGCTGTACGTTTGCGCGGACGACACACATG
>JAGWVZ010000710.1 GCA_018970625.1 Myxococcales bacterium
CCGCCGGGCAACGGACGTACGACGCGAAAGCGTCCGCCGACGACAAACCCCGGCGCCAGTTTCATGCGCTGCTCCCGTCACGAAATACGAGCGCAACGGCGTCGCTGACAAGGACCCGGTCGCCGTTGCGAAGCTCGTGCGAAGCCCGGTTCAGCACGTGCGCGCGGTCGTTCACAAAAGTCGCGTCATTGTTGCACAGGTCTTCGACTCGCCAGCGTCCCTGCGCGCGATAAATGCGGGCATGACGTCGAGAAATATGAGGGTCGAGGCTCGTCAGGTGAGCGAGGTCAATTTCAGGATAATGCCCTTGCGCCGGATCGCGACGCCCGATGAGCAGCTGATCCATATCCAGACGAATACGGTCCGTCATGGCGCCCTCGAAAAATACCTTTTGTCCACCTTCAACCCGTAACTCCGATACCGCCGTTGCAGTTGCAGCAAATGCGCCGGAATCACTGCCCTGAAACCGGGATTTACGTCGATCTCCCGGTAATTGCGCCTGTGCAGTCGCAGCAGCCTGACTGGCGTGCTCGCCCGGCAAGGGGATGGCTGCGCCGGGTAGCGGGGCGATCGATTGAAGTATGGGTTGGGCTGGACGTGGACCACCGCCCTGCTGCATCGCGCGGGCTCGCTCGGCGCGCACCTGATCAAGGGAAGGCGGTTCACGATAGAATTCCCGTTCGTCGAATTCCGGCGAGGGCGTTGATTTGGGCAGCCCGTTGCGTTCCCAATCTGGGTTGTCGTCTTGTTCAGGTGGCCGATACAGTGGTCGGCCACTTCGGAGTTCTTCCCGGTTTCTGGCAACCTGTTCGAAGGGTATGCGTGCGGCGAAGTCGTGGCCGCAGACAGGGCACCAGCCGTTGGCGTCGGGGACAACGCTCTCGCCGCAGTCTGGGCAAGTGGTGTGGGCCGAGGCGGCTGGGGTGGGTGCAGGGGCGGCCGGTCTGGGTGCGGCTGCGGGAGCGATGACGGGGGCGGCAATCACGAGCTCGGTGCCGCATTCCATGCAGATGGTTTCGCCGGCGGGCACTTTGGCGTCACAGGAAGGGCAGCGCATGGGGTCACAGGGTGTGGGCAGAGAACGTCGGGAAAAGACAGGGAGGGTGCAGCCTGAACATTACGACTCGATATCGGTGATTTTCTTTTTCTGTGTGCCCATTTTCAGGCGAAATAACTCCTCATTATCGACACCGCCTTTTTCCTGAATTTTCCGAATTGTCCCTTCTGCCAGACGCGCCACGTCGTCATTACCCCGTTTCTTGATGGTATTCAGGAACTTTACGGCCTCGTCGGTCTGCCCGGCTTCCACGAGCTGTCGCGCGCGCAGCTGCTGTTTTTCAACAAAAGCGTCGTTGTATCGGCGTTGCACGCGCGCTTCCACCTGCGACCACGCGCGCTCATCGTCGCCATATGTAATCAGAATGCGCTCCTTCAGCACCTGATCGAAAAGACCGGCGCCGGGCAAGTCGTATCGGACCTCGACATCGGCCACGAGTTTGCGGCCGGGTGCATCCTGCGGATGGACGATGGTAAAGAGCATCTCGAGGCCGGCTTTGCGCTCGACATCGGCAAGGCGGTGCGACCACGTTCGGTCGTCGCCAAGCCTCGCCAGGCCATGGTAAATAACCTTCGGATGCGTCTGAAAGAAATCCGTAATGCGATGGTCACCGCGAAATCGCAGCGTAATTCGGGCATTATCGGTAAGTTGATTCTGAATGCTGGTGAGCTGATCCAGAAAATTCGAAATGGCAGCACCCATATGCCGCGGATCAATATATTCGCAGGCTCCCCCCGAAAATGCGGCAATTCGATCCATGAAATTCATGTCGAATTCACCGCCAAATCCCAGCGCCGTCAGGGAAATGCGGTCCTGAGAGATCGTGCGGGCCATTTCGATGGTCTGGTCCGGGTTGGACGCAAAACCATCGGTCAGCACAATGATGCGCTGCACCCGGTTGGGTTGCGCGTGCCGCCGAAGCTCCTCGGCCGCCCGTTGCAGGCCGATCGCCATATTGGTGCCGTATCCGCGGCGTCCGTGGGCCCATACATAGGGATCCGTGACCCGCAACAGGCTGTCGCGCTGCATGCGCGACGCCAGCGGGTGTACCACCTCGGCGTCGTCAGCAAACCCGACAATGCCCAGCTGGT
>JAGWVZ010000711.1 GCA_018970625.1 Myxococcales bacterium
AAACAGCAGGTCAACAGGTATTGAGTACGGAGTAGCCATGTACAGGCGTGTGGAGCGAGACGGGATCGGGCATGGCGTTGTGAGCGGCAGGGCGCGCACGGGTGCGCCGGGGCTGGCGTTGTTGTTGAGCGCGGTGCTGGCTGCCTGCGGTGATGATGCTGCGCCAGCCGATGACACGGTCGATGCGGGCCCTGACACCTCGGACCCGGACGTCGCAGGCGACGTAACAACCGATGCAACGACGGACACAGGAACGACCGATGCGGTCGACACCGGCGTGTCCACCGATGTCGAGACGCCCGACGCGGAGCCGGATACGATCTCCACGGGCTCCATTCGATGCGAGGGGGCCATCTCGGCCGACCTGACCCCGGAGTCGGGCGGCGTGCTGGAGTTGACCACGGAAGGCGGCGCCGTGCCGCTTCGGGTCGACTTTCTGGGGCGCGAGCTGCCCGGTGGCGGTGTAACCGCGTCGCTGACCTGCTCGGATGATTCGATTGTACCCGAAGGCTACACCTCGTTGTCGCCTTCCTTCGTGCTGGACGCCCCCGTGGGCCGGTTCGCCCGTCGCTACTTCGTGACGGTTCCGTTCGAGCTTGACGCGTTCCCCGAAGGTGCTCGACCGTCGGCTCTGCGTGTGTTTTACCGCGCACCGGGCGCGACCACGACCGTACAGCCTGTCGTCGTGAACATGCAGGAGAACATGCGCCGCGGCACTGTCCGGTTTGAAACCGATGCCCCCGGCACCTTTGAGATCGGCGTCGCCGACGACGCTGGCACGACCTACGATCGTCGCTGGAAGTTCCGCGCTGTGACGGGCATCTCGATGGGCGCCAGCGGCTCGAGCATGATGGGCATGCGGCACCCCGAGCTCTTTGACATGATCGGCCCCCTCGGTGGCCCCACCGACTGGGGCTACCTGGCCCACTACATTCGCGACGGAGGCATGGGCGGCGTCGGCTCTGATCCGCCCATGGTGCCCACCGAGGAGTTCGAGCACGGGCAGACCTATGATGAGTGGTTCTTCCCCACCGGCGAAGGCACAGGCGGCAGCTTCAACCGCGGCGACTACGCACAAATCTTCCTGGATTTGATGCTGACGTTCGGAAACATCGTCACCTACAACGACGAGAGCCCGTTTGCTGCGCCGGGACTCCCCCTCTCGGAGCTTCAGCGCTCGGTGGCCGAACGCTGCAACTTTACCGACAGCTGCGGCACCAACGAAGGCGTCTTTACCATCGACACCGGGTATTACGACGACGAGTTCAACCCCGACGGAAGCCTCCCGGTCATCACCTTCTGTGACGGCGTGGGAAGCAACGACCGTTCGATCGAGTTCTCGCGGGCCTGCGACCTGGACTTCAACGGCGAGCCTGACGAGACCAATGAGGGCCTCTACGATGCGCCATGTCGGCAGGACCAGCCCATGGACATCACGTTCGCGGTGGACCTGAACGGCAATGGCCTGCGCGACCCGGGTGAACCGGTCGTGCGTAACTTCTACGAGCCGTTCGAAGATGTCGGCACCGACGGCCTCGCCGACGCCGATGAGCCGGGTTACGATGCGGCGACCAACCCCGACCCCAGCTTTGACAACTACGACTACGCACTAAACCCGACCGGAACCGAAGGCAACTGGTTCTACAACGAAGGCGAACCGTGGCAGGACTTCGGGCTCGACGGCGTGGATGGTACGCCGCAGCTGAGCGACGGTGGCTTCGACTTTGGCGAAGGCAACGACTCGTACGACTTTAACCCGAACCTCGCGCGACTTCTGTTCGAGCGGAACCCCCGTCAGCGCATCATCGAGGCCGACCAGGTGGTGCTCGACGAGGTGACCTGGTTTATCGATGCCGGCATTCGCGACCTGTTCAACTTTGCCGTCTCGGGCAACCACCTCGTGGGTGCGCTGCAGGCGCGGGGTGAAAACGTGCGCGTGTACGACGAGTTCTACACCCTGCAGGACCTCACCCCCGACGCCGCTGCCGATTACAGCTTTGCCGAGGTGGATTACCCGAACCTGGGCGAGAATGTGTACCTGCGCTATGGATCGCTGGACGCCTCGGAAGAAGACATCTGCTTTGGTGACGGCAAGCACGTGGGCTCGGCGCAGCAGGTGGCCAACCGCCTGCTCACCATGCTTGGC
>JAGWVZ010000712.1 GCA_018970625.1 Myxococcales bacterium
CATGCCAATGAAACCGGCCAGCAGCGAGAGTCCCGCACCGAGTACGAAGGTGGCGCCCGTCAGTACGCCGAGGCTCGCGGCACCCAGAAGAGGTGCAGCCGCGAGCGCTCCGAACACGACCAGGGTGTAGCCGGCGAGGATCAGATACTCACGCTTGAGGAAGGCCATCGCGCCTTCGGAGATATAGCCTCCAATCTCGACCATGCGGGCGTTGCCCGGATTCATGGCCTTGACCCGCATGAAGAGAATCGCCGCAACGATCAGGGCGATAACGCCTGACGCGGGTACCACATAGAGCAGTGTTTCTAACATGAACTCCAATCCAGTCGTGCTGTTCGTGCCGAGAAAAAGCGGCGTGTCCGGCCTGAGCCGGGGTACGAAAATGCAGCGCAGTTGTCTGGCAGAGACGGCCCGTAACTGCAACGATTTTTGGCTCGTGACCGTCGTCTGGTCACAGTCTGTCAGGAAGCTATCGCGGTGTCAGGTGGCGATAGCGCTCCCGTGAGGGATCACATATCCCAGCGAGGAGTGGCCCAGCCGTTCGTGGGGCGGCCGACGCCACCGAGCGCGGATGCCGGTGAAGCGCCCGATGAGCCCTGCGCCGAAGAGGGCGAAGGGTCTGACATGGGGTTAGGCGTGCCGGCGGCGGAGTTGCGTGAGCCTACACGGTCGGCAAGTCGCATAAAGCTGTCCAGGTTGGCGCCAGCCTCCCGCGCTGCTGCGGTGTCAGCGGCATCGGACATCGGGTTGCTCTGGCCAATGTACATGGGGTTGCTGGCCACGCGAGCCAGCATCGGATTATCGGCCAGCAGCGCTTCGGCCGAGGCGCCCTGCTCAGCGGTTACGCCAGCGGCGATGTTGTTGCCGCCCACGAAGGAGTCAGGACGACCGGCGCCAAAGCCAAGCGCGCCCAGAGCGGCGCCCGCGTCGCTGCCCACTTCCGGTCCGGCGAGCGGCGAGGGGGCCGTGTTGCGATCGTTGCGAGCGTGCATCATCGCCTCTTCGCTGCGCCATTCATTCAGCGTCGAGAGGCTGGGGACAGCGCCCTGAGCTTCCAGCTCGGCCCAGCGAGTGGTCATGTCGCTGCCGGGCATGTCCATTTCGAGGGCGGGATTGTACTCCGACGGAGAGCCCTGCTGAAGCGCGGGGCGATTCGCCATGATGCCGACGGGTCCATTCGCGAGCAGCTCGCCACCCATGCCCGGACGTCCAATCTGGCTGGTCATCTGCATGGCAGGGCTCACACCGTTTGCCAGCGACATCATCTGCGATGCCACCGAATCGGCCGGTGCGCATTCCCCCGTGGCTTGATTGCACGTGGTGTTGGCGGGGGCGGCGATCGCGAGCGACGCTGCCAGTAGAGTCGAGCCAGCTACGCTGCCTGCCAGGAGTCGAGCGAAACGAGACGTACGATTGCGCATGACCTTCTGCTCCGGGTGCGAGTTCCGGTCGCGCTGGGCAAACACACTCAGCAGTCAGAACCGAAACGGACCCTCGATGAATAACAGATGTTGCCGGGGCGCGTAAAGCAGGCAGCGATGTTTTGTCACGGGCTCGCACTCTGGCACGCGTCTCTCGCTTGTGGTCAACAGGTGAAGCGTACATCGCGACGCAGACCCTTTTCCCCCCATACGGCGGAACGACCTGTCTACGATTGCCCCCGAGCACACGATTGGAACCGCTGCGATGTTGTCGACCCGGGGTCGGAACGACGGTGGGTCAGGTTCCGGTGTTATCGAATGCTTCGTTCAGGTCCACGGTGCTGCTTTCAACGGGAGCGATTGTCGCGTTGCCGTACGTGAACGGAGTTGCTTCGGTGAGGCGATCAAACACGACAGCCGTGAACGCGTTCGCCAGCACCAGGTCACTTCCCCCAAAGATCGATGTGGTGAACACCATCATGATGCCATCCGGGGCGATGTCGGGCGCGTTGGCTTCGACGCCGGCCACGGGAGTGACCGACTCGGTCTCGACGACCACACGGATCATGCGAGCACTGTCAGGAATTGCCTGACCAGACAGCAGGAAGCCACCCGTGGGGTCCACCGTGAGACGTCCAAGTAATTCGAGGTCATCGGTACGTCGCACTTCGTCGGAGGGTGTTTCCACAGTCACACTGAATACGGCCCCGGAGCCACGACCA
>JAGWVZ010000713.1 GCA_018970625.1 Myxococcales bacterium
GCCTCGACGGCGCCGCGCTCGAGGCCGCCCTGGAGGGCGCGCTCGACAGCCTCGGCGCGGCGCACCACCGCCCCTTCTCGCGCTCCTGAAGCACCGAACGCCATCGGGCAACAGGCGCCCCCGACTACAATTCGTAGAGCCATGTCCCAAAAAGTCCTTGTAGCCGGAGGAGGAGGCTTCATCGGCGGAGCCCTTGTGGAGCGTCTGCTCGCTGAGGGCTGCGAAGTGCGGTCGGTTGACGGCAAGCCACAGGACCAGTGGTACCGCTGCTTCGAGGAGGCAGACAACCGCGAGCTCGACCTCCGTCTTCTGGATAGCGCGCGGGAGGCGGCCGACGGCGTTGACCATGTCTACAACCTCGCTGCGGACATGGGAGGGATGGGGTTCATCGAGAACAACAAGGCTCTCTGCATGCTCTCCGTGCTCATCAACACCCACCTCCTCCAGGCAGCTGTCGACGCCGGCGCAAGCCGATTCTTCTTCAGTTCGTCTGCCTGTGTCTACGCGGCCGACAAGCAGACCGACCCCGACGTCACTGCGCTCGCGGAGCCCGACGCTTACCCCGCTGAGCCGGAAGATGGATACGGATGGGAGAAGCTCTTCAGCGAAAGAATGTGTCGTCACTTCACGGAAGACTTCGGTCTCGAGACGCGCGTCGCTCGCTACCACAACGTTTACGGCCCCTTCGGCACGTACGACGGCGGTCGCGAGAAGGCCCCCGCAGCGATCTGCAGAAAAGTGGCTTCTGCCTCGCTATCGGGAAACCACACGATTGAGATATGGGGTGACGGTGAGCAGAGCCGTTCCTTTACTTTCATCGACGACTGCATCGAGGGAACCCGAAAGCTGATGGACAGCGATTTTCGCGAGCCCCTGAACGTCGGGTCTTCAGAGCTGGTGACGATCAACCAACTCGTTGACATTGTCGAGATGATCGCCGGCGTATCGCTCGAACGCGACTACGACCTGAGCGCGCCTCAGGGGGTGCGGGGTCGTAACAGCGACAACACGCTTATTCAGGAAGAACTCGGGTGGCAGCCGAGTATTTCGCTCCACTCTGGCCTCGAAGCAACATACGGCTGGATTCATGACCAGCTGGCTTCTCGGGCCGACGCCGTCGCCTAGAGTCGAGAGCCTCCGCTGGGAGTTTCCGGAGCCCTCCCCAGCCAGGTCAAGAGCCTGCGCCACGGCCGTCCGGCCCGCGGACGGACCAGGGAAAGTTGCTCATTTACCCACAGGTCTCGGCACTTCCACTTAACCCAGAGGCGGGAGGCAAGTCCGCGGACCGGTGACCGGAAGCGCCCCCAGGACTCCTGGTCCTGTAGCAGCGGAGCGCTCGCCATAGCCCTTCGACGCTCGCTCGGGTACTTGACGAAGACCCCCAATTCGTCATCAAATTCGCCAGCCGCCCAACGGGTGGAACCACTGGATGGCCTGACGGTGAAAGCAAAGTACGGCAGGTAGGACACCCGGTCTCCAAGGCCCAGCGCATGCAACCTCCAGGCGAGAAACATCTCGACGTTTAGCAGCCCCTGGCCGTCCACAAACATCTCGTTGCCGAGCCACCTGCGCAGGGCCTCTGGCTCATCAAAGATTGGTGATGTACATGACAGGAATGTGCTCATGTACTGGCGAGGAATAACGAAATGCCGGTCGGGCAGCCCGCCGAAACGGTCACCGTCGAGGAACCAGAGCCGGTCATTGGGTAGTTGTTCAAGCCGGACGTGAGGGGCCTGCCATAGGAAGTCAGACCGGGTCACAACAAACCAATCGTAGAAATCAATCAATCCCAGCGAAACAAGCTTCTCCCTCAGGAAATCGCGGAAATATAGAACGATGGCGCCAGACCCCACCGTTGGGAAATCCGGATCCTCAATTCCTCCGAGGAAGTTCTCGTCCAGGTCGAGCAGGCAGCGCCAGTCCGAACCCCCGGCCCGTTGGTCATAGAGATCGCCCCAGTTGTCGGGCTCCTCCAGGCGCCACACGTACTTCGCGCGTTCGTAGAGCACGTTTTCGTCCTCTCGGTCGCCGACGCAGAGCGCGAGGTCGGCGCCAAGCTCGTCAACCACCAGGTCCAGAAGTGGCGCGCTCGTGACCTCTGCGCCACGGGTCTCGCCCATGAGGACGACAAGAACCCGCGGG
>JAGWVZ010000714.1 GCA_018970625.1 Myxococcales bacterium
AACGAATGCCTTCGTCGAGAGGACCGCGAAACTCAGGGCGAACAAAATCCCGATGGCAGAACGGGGCATCCATGCGAATCTGCCCCGTGCTGGTACGCCATTGCTTGGGCAGGAAAAAATCCTGTAAACATTCAAATGCAATCCAGTACTGCTCTACCCCTTCATCAGGGATCCATCGGTACTTGATTCCGCGGGGAACAAATACGTAGTCGCGGCGCTCGTAGCGAATATCGCCGAGCGTGCTGCGCATAATGCCCGAGCCCTGATGGATGTAAAACAGTTCGTCTCCGTCCAGGTTCGACAAATACACCGGATCGGGCGCAGTCGGACGGACAATGGAAACAATCACGTCATCGTTGAACATCACCGGCGTACGTGCCGAAACCGGTGCACCCGAGCGCGGCATATCAAACGACTTGAAATGGCGACGGCGCAATGGCTGCGACGTCTCGGGCGCTTCGGCAACCGGACGCTCCCAGCCACCCGTCCACGTGCGCCACTCCGAATGCCGATGAGGCTCATTGACGTGGTACAGGAGTGTGTAGGGTCCGTCGAAACCCATGCGCGTGTGGGCTTCCTCGTGATAGAGCTTTCCGCTCTCGTCCCGAAAGACGATGTGGTGCTTGGCGGGAACACTTCCGGCGACATGACGGTCGAGCATAACGATACCTCTCCCTGTTCGACTCAGATTCGCCCCTTGGCGACCTGCTCGCGCTCAATGGATTCAAACAGCGCGCGGAAATTACCGCCACCAAAACCCCGGTCGCCTTTACGCTGAATGATCTCCAGGAAGAAAGGTCCACCGTTCTTGTCGCCAAAGAGGGCAGCAAAATCCTTGGCGAAAATCTGGAGCATGTATTTGCCGGGGCCTTCACCATCGACGAGGATCTGATTGGCGCGCAGCACGTCCATTTCCTCTTCGATCTCGATATCCGATTCAGCGAGCCGCGACGGCAGCGCATCGTAGTACGTGCCCGGGGTGGGCATAAACTCGAGGCCGGCCTTCCGCATCGCATCCACGGTGCCGACAATATCGGCGATCGTGACTGCAGTGTGCTGGACGCCGGGACCAAAATTATCGTCCACGAAGGTGTAAATCTGGCTCTTGTCAAAATAGGGGCGCAGCGGCTCATTATTGGCAAATTTCACGCCGGAGTGGGGATCCCAGAGCACAGTGGAGCGGAGCCCCGAACCCGTGTGGGTCTGCACGGTGGCATGGTCCTTGGTATGGAATTCAATGCCCCAGTATTCTTCGAGACCGAGAACGTGCTTGCACCACAGCACCAGCGGGGCCAGCGACAGAAAATTACTGGTGACATGATCAATGTGGCCGATACCAAACCGATTGGTGCCACCTTTGGGCGAATCAAAGGTGGTGACCTGCGGGGCCGCGTCGCCAAAGCCAGACTGCTGCACAAAGGTGAATCGTGTATCACCAAAGGCGGTCGTGATGCTGAAGGAGCGCCAGCTTCCACCATTGCGCTCCCACGTCTCCACGTCGTTCACGATAGCGGCGCCGCGTGATTCCAGAACGGCGAACGTCTGGTTGACGTCATCGACCTCAAAGATCAGCTCGCCAACGCCATCCGGGTGTCGCTTCAACCAGCCATGGGCCAATCCGCGGGCGCCCACGGCCTCTGTCATGAGATAGGTCACCTGATTGGCCTGATAAACTTCGGTACGACCCGCCCACTGCTCGACCTGTGCTTCGGTCGATGCTGCGATGAAAGCGAAATCCAGCTGTTCCACCCAGAAGCGCCGCATCCGGTCCAGACTATTCACGTAGAAGTGCACCGCATGCAGGCGGCGAATTCCGAGCTCCTTCGAACTTGCCATGACGAACCTCAGGTATCGGGTCCTCGCGAGCCGCGAGAACCAGTGTATTCAGATGACGTCATCATGGCTACCCACGCAGACCCGCTCTCGCAAGGGTCTTGCGCTACCTTCTGTCGTCGGCGCGCGCGCCCGTATCATGGTGTTCGACTTCCGCCGGGACACTCACGAGCGCCAACCGAAGATCGGCAGCCGGAACAAAAATTCGCCCTGCACCTGTTGCTCGTCCGTCACCATCTGGCACTCTCGTGCCTGCGCGATGACCCGAGCGGCATCGCCAGCTACCTCCCAGGAGTCGGACCAT
>JAGWVZ010000715.1 GCA_018970625.1 Myxococcales bacterium
TCCCTGGATTTCGACCTTCTTTGCGCGTTGCGGACAGGCCATTGGTACACCTGCGAACGCGCGTCGGTTATTGAAGCAAGGGGAAGCGATTCTGGTGTTTCCGGAAGGCACTCGCGGCATCTCAAAGCCTTTTGAAGAGCGATATCGGCTACAGGAGTTTGGACTGGGGTTTATGCGTCTGGCGCTGGAGACAGGGACCCCGATCGTTCCGGTCGGACTGGTGGGTGCCGAAGAACAACTGCCGTCCCTGATGAACATCGAGTTTCTGGCGAGATTGCTGAAGACGCCAGCGGTCCCCCTTACGCCAACCCTGTTTATTCCTCTCCCGGTCAAATATCGGATTTATTTTGGCGAACCGATGTATTTTGAGGGAGATTTCGACGATGAAGATCGCATTGTTCGCGAGAAGGTCGACCGTGTGACCGGCGCGATTGATGCACTCCTTCAACGTGGCCTTCGCGAGCGCAGCGGCATATTCCGTTAGGAGTGACCATGGCCATTCGAAAGAAACGTCAGGAAACCATTGTCGTCACCGGCATTTCCTCGCGTACAGGGCGAATGCTTGCTCGCGCATTCCATCAGGAGTTTCAGTTTATCGGAATTGATGCGCGCGGCGCCCGACACATGCCGAAGGACGTCACGGTTCATGCCATCGATATTCGCCGCAAGAAAGCCGAAGATATTTTTCGGCGAAATACCATCGACGCGGTCGTCCATTTGAACCCGGAGGCCGAGTTTAGTGGCTCGCAGACCGAACACAGAAACCTGACGGTTCTGGGTACGCAGCGTATTCTGGATTTTTGTCAGAAATATCACGTACCAAAGGTCGTGCTGCTCTCCAGTGGCAATATTTACGGCCCCGCGCCGTGGAACAATCAGTTCCTGACGGAAGAGTCGGCCCTGATGGCCGGCCAGCGATTTCCGACGATGCGGAATCTGGTTGAAGTGGACATGTACGCGCAGAGCTTTTTCTGGCGGCATCCTGAAATTGACACGGTGATACTCCGACCTTGTAACGTCGTCGGACGACTGAAAAACCACGCCAGTCTGTATCTGATGCTGCACAACACTCCGACCCTCATGGGCTTTGATCCGATGGTGCAGGTGATGTCACCGGAAGACCTGATTCACGCCATCCGGCTTGCCCTGAAACCCGGTGTACGTGGCGTCTTTAACCTTGCTGGTGCAAGCCCCGCACCGCTCTCCGAAATCATTCGCCGTCTGGGGCATCGCAACTGGCCTGTCCCCGAGCCCATGGCACGCGTGGCGATCGCGATGGCTTCGGGTGTCGGTATGACCCGCGTACCCACCGCTGAGCTCGACTACCTGAAGTACGTCTGCATGGTCGATGACTCGCGCGCTCGCGAAGAGCTTCGCTACCTTCCGCTGACGACACTGGATCAGACGTTGACACCTCTGCGCGGGTAGCGGAAAGCCGAGTCTGCGCCTCGCTTCGACCCCACGCCCGCCCTGCCCCATGCATACGTCGGAACCATCGCAGTCCCTGACCTTTGAACTGATTGAACAGGCGCGGCGACGCATTGCCGGTCAGGTCGCTCTCACGCCCTTTGAGTGGGGCTCGAATCTGTCGGACATCACAGGCAGTAAGCTCTATTTCAAGCTGGAGAATCTGCAGATCACCGGCTCGTTCAAAGAGCGGGGAGCCTGCAATCGGCTGCTGATGATGCCCATGGAGCAGCGCGCGGCGGGCGTTGTCGCCGCCTCGGCCGGCAACCACGCGCAGGGCGTTGCGCTGCACGCGACGCGCCTGGGATTTCGGTCGACGATCGTCATGCCAGAAGCGACGTCACTCATGAAGATAGCCCGGACTCGAAGGTATGGGGCTGAGGTCGTGTTGCACGGTGCCACCTACGACGATGCCTATGCGCACGCTCGAACGCTGTGTGAGGAACGCGGCGCCGTGTTCATTCATCCGTTTGACGACGTCGGCATCATGGCTGGGCAGGGGACCATCGGTCTGGAGATGATCGAGCAGAACCCGTACCTGCAGACGGTGATTGTGCCCATCGGAGGGGGCGGGCTCATCTCGGGCATTGCCGTCGCATTGAAGGAGGCCAACCCACGCATTCGGGTAGTTGGTGTGCAGACGAGCGCGTTTCCGAGCATGAAGGCGGC
>JAGWVZ010000716.1 GCA_018970625.1 Myxococcales bacterium
GAGGGGCGCCGACGGGAGCCATGCGCGGGGAAGCTTTACAGGAAGCGGTGGTGGAGCGCTATGCGGAAGATGCAGGTGCTGCGTGGCGAGGGGTGAGCAAGGTGCGTTGCGAAGCAGGTGTGGCGGATTTGTGCTGACGAGGCCTTGAGGGTTACATGCGGGTGACGTAGGGGTCTCAGGGGGTCGGCAGCGCGTCGGCCGGTGTCACTGGAGCTGAAATGAGTCACAAGCCTTCTGTGAAGACATGGTACGAGGAAGCGCCACCCACGGACTTTGAGGCGTTCGCGCAGGTGGTGGAGTCGCGGCGGAGTGTACGCCGTTTTTCGGACGAGCAGATTCCGGATGCGGTGGTGGAGCGATGCCTTGACCTCGCGCTGCTGGCGCCGACATCGTCGAATCTTCAGTGCTGGGAGTTTTATCGGGTGGTGGACCCGGAACGTCGTGCAGCGGTGGTGAAGGCGTGTCTTTCGCAGCCGGCGGCGGCCACGGCGACCGAGCTGATTGTGGCGGTGGCGCGCGTTGATACGTGGCAGCAGAACACGGCGGACATCGCGCGGTTGTTGTCGGATGATGTGTGGGAGTGGCCGGCCGCGATGCACCAGTACTATCGGGTGGTGACGCGTGTGGTGTATGGGAATGGTCCGCTGGGGTTGCTGGGCCCGCTGAAGAAGGCGCTGATCACCGCGGTGGGGCTGGTTCGGCCGGTACCACGAGGTCCGGCCAATCGCGCCGAGGTGGTGACGTGGGCGGTGAAGAGCACAGCGCTGGCGTGTGAGAACCTGATGCTGGCTTTCAGGGCAGCGGGCTATGACAGCTGCGCGATGGAGGGCATGGACGAGGTGCGGGTGCGACGCGCGCTGGGCCTGGGTTCGGACGCGATCGTGACGATGGTGATCGGCGCGGGTCGTCGCCGTCCGGGTGGTATTTATGGTCCGCGAATTCGGCTGGCGCGCGACCGGTTTGTAAAGACGGTGTGAGGGTAGCGCGCGGCTTCAGGGCGTGTCGCCGGAACCTTCCGCGACGCGCGTGAAGAGCTTGAAGCTGTTTTCGGGTACGAGCTGCCCACCGAGTGTAATCAGGTTGAGAGGCGCGTCGGATGCAGGTTCTCCGGTCTGCGGATCGTGGCCGAGGTTGACGACCAGCTGCAAGCGGCGGCGATCGGGGTCATCGCGCCATGCGCAGCGCGCCGAATGGACGGGCTGTCCGGTGGAGTAAAAGCCGGTGCACCGCGGTGTTCCCGAGAGGTCCCACAGCAGCCAGTAGCCGGACGCGACGACGACGAACGGGGTATCGCTCATGGCTACGGCGCCGTTATCGGGCAGCGGTGTGACGTACAGGGTCTGGCCATCGGTGGCAGCCGACCAGTAGGCGGGGCTTCCAGCGGGTTGTCCGTCGGCGCCCATGGGGGTGAGCATGAGTCGGGAGGCGCTGGTGGTGACGACTGTGAAGGTCTCATCGACGACTGCGTCCACGTGTCGTGCGGTGCCGTTGGCGTCAAAGGTCCACGTGTCGCGCTCGTCGCGGTGCCATTGGCCGACGAGAGCGTCGCGCAGCTGTTGGGCGCCGACGGGGTCGGTGACCTGAGCCTGAGGCTGCTCCCAGGGGACATCGAAGATGACAGGGCGTAGCAGGAGTCTGTCTTCAAACGGCTTTCCAGCGTTGATGCCGCAGCGCGCGAGGCCGGTAAAGGCGTTGTCCGCGGTCTCGATACAGGTGAGCACGTCGGGCGATGCCGAGACGCATCGGTCAGCCATGGCGCGTTCGTGGAAGGGGCGAATTCGCTCGGCAAGGAAGGCAAACTGTTCAGGTGTGCCTCCCATGTAGGTGAGCATGCGGTTCAGGTCCTCCAGCAGGAGGGTGACGAGCCGCGCGCATCGGGTCGCGTTGTCGCCGGTTTGCGCTTCGCGTGGCGTGGTGACCGCAGGGAGTACGGGTGCGCCTTCGGGCGTGGTAGCCGGCATGGCGGCGGTTGGGCTGGTGGGCACGGCTGCTGCATCTGCAGAGCCATCGCTGACTGCGTGAGGGGCTGCAGATGCTTCTGCCTCGGGCGTGGGCGTACCTGCGCCCTGAGGAGCAGCCGCCGAGGCTTCTGAAGCGCCGGAGGGAGCTGGCGCAGGCTGGCAACCGGCAGTGAA
>JAGWVZ010000047.1 GCA_018970625.1 Myxococcales bacterium
AGCGGTCGGAGAGCTGCACGGCGTCGAGCGCGCGCAGGATTTCGTCGAAATTGCGGCCAACGGTCATGGGGTAAATGAGCATCAGCCGGATTTTTTTGTCGGGGCCGATGAT
This sequence comes from Myxococcales bacterium, assembly GCA_018970625.1. Next base: position 113 of record JAGWVZ010000047.1, read on the forward strand.
GAAGGTGGTGCGGACGGTCGCGCTGTCGTTTGCGGTGCGGCCATCGGGCAAATACGCCTCGGCCGGCAACATGTCATAGAGTTTGGCGACCTGCAGTGCGGAGTCGTCAATGATGGGGAAGTTGGCTGGGGCGCCGCCGACCGACTCGATGTCTTTCTTCCAGTTGTGGTGGTCGGCGACCGAGTCAATCGAGACGCCGATGACCTTGGTGTTTCGTTTGGCGAATTCGCCTGACAGGCGCGCGACGGCGCCAAACTCGGTGGTGCAGACGGGCGTAAAGTCCTTGGGGTGCGAAAAGATGATGGCGTAGCTGTCGCCGATCCAGTCGTGGAAGTGAATGCTGCCGGAGGTGGTCTCGGCCGTAAAATTGGGTGCGATGTCGTTCAGTCGAAGGGCCATGTGATACCTGATCCGTTGTGAGGTCATGATGGGGTGGTACGATACCAGTCAGGCGTGAGCCTGGTGCAGGCGGACAAGGTGTGCAGCGCATGGCCACGAAAAGGAAGGAGGAAATGCAAGGCCAGACCGCAGCAGCATTCAATCGTTCCAGACTGTGACATGTCGCGAGAGGTTACCGTTATGCCGCGACAATGTGCGGGGATGACAGAGAGGGGCTGTGCGCGGGTCGTGTGCGGGGTAGCGGGTCGGCGCATGTCGCGGCATGGGCAGGGCAGCATTGGGGACCAACGCGGACTTCACTTCTCATGTTGGCGCCGCTGCCACATGCGGCGCATCGACCTTCATCGGCGCCTGTACGGAGTCACGGGCCGAGCGCTCGCATCAGCGCCATCCCCACCTCGGTGTGGTGCAGCAGGCCGGCGAAAGGTTCGGTCGCCGAGGTTGGACCGACCGCGAATACGGGGACAGGGCTGGCTGTGTGTGTTCCCGTTGACCAGACAATTCCCTGCGAAACTCCCAGTGCCCGCGCGATGCGTGCAGAATCCACATTTTCTTCGTACGGATAAAACGCGTGTAGCAGGCAGTCTCCGTGGTCCGGAATCGCGTGCGTACCCTGCACCCCGGACGTCGATGTCCCGGGATGCTGTGCCAGAACGCCGCTCACCATCCACTCCGCAGCGTGGGCAGAGACCTCAAATCCAGTGAGTTCCAGAATGACACGCTGCAGGTCAGTCGCCTGCGGCAGCGTTTCAGAGGTCAGCGCCAGCTCTTGAATCAGACGCGCGGCGTCGGTCAGGGTTCCGCGTTGCATCGCCAGCTGATCCAGCATGGCCGGGCGAACAAAATCATGCTCGGGCGCAAAGGGTGCTGTCTCGAAGACGCCGCCGGGAATGCTCACCGGCTGCACATGCTCTGCGTGAGAATAGCTGATCCCGAATCCCCCCGTCTCGTGGTCGGCCGTGAGCACAATCAGGGTGTCGTCGCGACCATGCGCCCAATCCAGCACCACCTGTAGCATGGCGTCCATGCGCAGCAGCTCCTGCAACAGCCAGCCCGCGTCGTTGGCGTGTCCCGCCCAGTCGATTTGACCCGACTCAATCATCAGAAAAAACCCGTCCGGGTCGTCTTCCAGGATCGACAGCGCAGCCTGCGCCATCTCGTCGAGATCTGGCTGCATGCGTGTCGGTTCATTTCGCAAGTCTCTGGATTGAAAGGCGTTCTCCATCGACGAGGCGGAAAACAAACCCAGTACCTGCCCGCCTGCCTCGGCAGCGTTCCGCAGCCCTGCCACATCAAAGACCGCCGAGTAACCCACCGCTTCGGCTTCGGCCACCAGGTCGCGGTCGTCGGTCCGGCGCGACTCGACGAGCTGTTCGTTGCCGAGCCGCGCGCTCCATGCGTCGCGTGTCTCGCCGGCCGAGTTGACCGACGCGGGTAGAAAATGCCGCCAGCCGCCCGATAGCAGAACATCGACCCGGGTCGCCAGCAGCTGCGCTGCGATGTCATTCTCCATGGACCGATGCGCAACGTGCGCTGCAAATGCCGCCGGCGTCGCGTGTGTGATGCGCGTGTCCGACACCAGCCCGACGGCTCGACCTGTGGCTTGCGCGCGCTCCAGCACCGTCTGCACGGGTACGCCTGCCGCACTCACCGAGATGGCTTCGGAAGGGATGGCCTGACCCGTCGCCAACTGCGAGGCCGAGCATGCGGAGTCCGCCACGAGGCCATCGTAAGGTTCGGTGGACGAGATGCCGGTGTGTGCTGCGTCCGCGAGCTGTTGCAGGGCGGTAGGTCCCTCGTACGGGGAATTCACAGCCAGCCGTGCGTAGCTCTGCAAGAGGCCGATCTGCGCCGGTCCCATGCCGTCACCGATGATCAGGATGACGTTGCGGACGGGCCCGGGCTCGTCGGCGCAAAGCTCTGCTGCCGTCGTGAAGGCCAGTAAACCGCCGAGGAACGCACAAAGTACTGCCGGAGGTGAGTTTCGGATGCGCATGGCAGGAAAAACCGGGGTTGGCTGCGTGGGCAGTTCATTCATGCAGGCGGTTGTGACAACCTGCTGATTTTCAGGGCGCAATTTCATGAATCCGTAGCCGGATTCGATTGGTTTCAGCGAAGTCGTCGGGAGCATTGCCACCCGGAACGCTAGCGCAAACTTTGTGGCGGTTTTACCGGGTTCAACCCCCGGCTGCTTTGCGGGTGACCATGGGTGTCGGCGCGGAGTGCCGCCCTGCCTTACATGGGTCCGATGCGCCAGTCGGCTGTCGCGGTCGCGACGATTTCTCCCTGCGGATCTGTGACTTCCACGGTGAGCGTCACATCCTGCTTCTCGTTGGTGGCAACAGGCACGAAGGCCGCGGTGGCGGTGAGGGTTCCGCGCGCCTTCTTCAGATAGCTCATGGATAATCCTTTAATAATGCCCCGGGTATTGGACGGCAGCGAATAGATCATCGCGACGCCGCTGGCCATCTCGGCCAGATTCATGAGGGCGATGGCGTGCACCGAGCCCAGGTGATTCCGAACCGCTCTGCGGTCGCGCAGCTCGACGCGTCCGAAGCCTCTGCGTAGCTCCACGACCTCGGCGCCCACCGTGCCCGTGTAGGGCGCCATGCGCCCGAGAATGGCCGAAAAAGCCCTTTTACCGCCAGGCACCCGCGACAATCGGTCCCAGAGCAAGCGCAGCCCATCGGGGCCGGCGTCCACAAGCGATTTCATTGCCATCTCGACTCCAGAGCATTTCATAAACAGGGTGGCGCCCCACGCGGGACACGGGGTGTGCGTACCACAGTCGCGGTCGTGTTTCACTCATCGATTGTCGGGGAAGCGAGTCATCGTGTACAGCGGTCATCAAGTCTGCAGAAGACAGTGCGCCCAGCGCTTTTCCGGCGTTACTCCATCTGGCTGTTTCGTATGAATTCCTATCAGTTCATTATCATTGGCAGCGGTTTTGGCGGTCAATGTGCCGCGATTTCATTGCTTCAGCGCGGAATGACGGACTTTCGGATTCTGGAGCGGCGTGACTTTGCCGGCGGAACGTGGTGCCAGAACAGCTATCCGGGCGCAGCGGTGGACGTGCAGTCTCCGTTGTATTCCATCGCGTCGGAGCCGTGGCCATGGACGCAAATGTACGCCGCGCAGGCCGAGCTGGAGACTTATACACGTGCGGTGCTTGAGAAATATGACCTGCAGGCGCGCATCACCCTGAACGCGAATGTGGAAGAAGTGCGATGGCAGGCCGAGCGACAGCGCTGGTATATTCGAACCGCAGCGGCGGGTGAGTTTGAAGCGCAGTTTGTCATCAACGCATCGGGTCCGTTGAGTAAACCCGTTGTACCGCCATTTGCAGGGCGCGAGACGTTTCAGGGTCATACGTTTCACACCAACGGGTGGGACCACAGCTTCGACTATCGTGGCAAACGCGTCGCCATCGTGGGCAGCGGCGCGAGCGCGGCACAAGTGATTCCGGCGATCGCGCCCGATGTTGCGCACCTGCACGTGTTTCAGCGCACCCCACACTGGGTGCTGCCGCGCCACGACCGTCCGTTTTCTGCCATGGAACAGAAATTACTGAAAAACCATGGGGTCTATAACGCGCGTCGGTGGTCCATTTACTGGAAACTGGAGACACGGGTTGTGGGCTTTAAATACTGGCCATGGGGCCTTCAGCAGTTTGCGCAGAGGCCAGCCGGGCGGCACCTGGCCGAGCAGGTGAGCGACCCGGAATTACGTCGGAAGTTGACGCCCGATTTTACCATTGGATGCAAACGCATTATCTTGTCGAATACGCTTTATCCTGCGCTGTGTCGGCCGAACGTCACCGTTCACGATAAAGAGGACGCGATCGCGTCCATAAATCCGGCCGGAATTCTCACGCAGCAGGGCCATCAGGCCGACGTGGACCTGATTGTCTGGGCCACCGGCTATGATGCCACGGATGGGGTGATTTCGTACCCGGTGACCGGGAAAGACGGCATTTCACTGGCAAGAATCTGGGAAGAATATCCGCGCGCCTATCTCGGTACCACCGTTCCGGGGTTTCCTAATTTCTTTGTGATTACAGGTCCCAATACAGGAATTGGGCATACGTCGGCGCTCTTCGTCATTGAATCGCAGCTGAAGTACATCATGAACAGCGTGGAGCGGGTGCTGCGTACGGGCGCGCAAACCATTGAGGTGCTGCCGTCGGCCGAGGAGGAATATACGGCCATGATTCACTCGGAGATGCAGAGGACGGTGTGGAAATCAGGTGGATGCAGGAGCTGGTACCAGAGCCGCAGTGGGCACGTCATTGCGATGTTTCCGGGGTTTAGTTTTACCTTTCGACGGCTGACCACTCGTTTCAGGGCAGAGCATCATGCGATTCGCAAATAGCGGGCGGATTCCATGGTCGACGTCTGCAGGGCGGGGCTATGTTACACCCAGCCAGTAGTTTCGTGCGAAGGCGAGGTCGATTGCGGAATCGAGAGTCGTCTCCAGCTGCGCCAGAAGAACAGCATCGACGGCTCTGGCGATATTCTCTCGCACCTCGCCTACTGTCTGCGACCGCGAAAAGGTTAGGAGTCGAGCCATGATCGGGTCCAGCACATCGGTTCGAACGCCGTCCACACTTCGAACGACGGCCACATGACATACGAACGGCAGCGCAGGGGCTCCTGCTGACCGCACATCATGTGTGAGTCGCAATAGAGAAAGACTCGGGTTTACGAGCACGCGCGCGTCGTTCATGCTCGTGTCGGCCTGGCGTAGCGGCTTTGCCACACGCGGTGTCGTCGTCCGAAACGCAATGCGCTGTGCAAGGTCCAGCTGCAGCGCCTGCTGCAGCACGGGCAGCCGTATGTTTTCTGATTCAAGGAGCTGCCTGACCTGCAGCGTGCAGCCGGCGAACTCCGCTGCCGGCGCCACCAGTATTCCGCGCAGCATGGCGCCGAAGCGGTCTGCGGCACCGTCCAGCGAACGGTCGTCGGGAGGGCTGTCTGCAAAAACGAGGAGCGCCAGGCGGTTCACGAGCAGGGGGCCCATCACAAGCGTGGTGCAGGGAAAACTGGCCTGTATCGTGGAGCAGATACGTTGCCACACCTGGTGGTGGTACAGCACGAATCGCGATGTTTGTTCGCCCTGTTCGCCCTTGAGTTCAAGCACCGAGGCGGCCTGTTGTGCGTCAGGCGACTCGAACGTGCCACGTTCAAAAGTCAGGGGGCGCGCAAGCGCTCGACACCACTCACCCTGCAAGGCCACCCACCAGTCCGGTGGTGTATCGCTCATACGCGTACCTTTCGGGCTGTTTCGAGCTCTGCCACCGCCGTGGCAAAGTCAGGTAAATCAGCGTCCCATTCCAGCACGGTGGGAAATGGACCGCCCAGTCGCCAGGCTGCTGCGTAAAGGCGCCAGACGTCCTCGGACACGGGCCTGTCATGCGTGTCGTGCAACAAACCATCAGGGCGTGTCTGATGACCGGCGACGTGCACATACAGGACCCGCTTCCAGGGAATAGCCCGCAGATAGTCCATGGCGTCGAAACCATGGTTCACGGCCGACACGTAAATGTTGTTGAGGTCGAGCAACAAACCACAGTCAGCTGTTTCGGCAATTCGGGAAACAAACTCCCACTCCGGCATTTCGTCGCGACCAAACCGAGCATAGGTCGAAACATTCTCGATGCCGAATGGGATGCCAATGGCAGACCGGGCTGCCTGAATGCGTTCACACACCCAGGGAATCAGCTCTGTCGCATACGGTACCGGCAGCAGGTCATACAGGTGGGCATCCCCAAGTTTTGTCCAGCACAGGTGGTCAGTCACAAATGGAGCGTTTACCCGTCTTGCCAGCCATGCCAATCTCGCAAGAAACGCGCTGTCGAGCGGGTCGGTTCCCGCCAGATTGAGAGAAACACTGTGCGGCACAATGGGATATTTCGCGGCGAGCTGGTCCAGATTTCGTCGAGGAATATCGGAAAATTCCAGATAATTGTCGGCAATACACTCCAGAAAATCCACGGCGCCCGTGGACTCCCGCAATGCCTGATGGTGTTCGGGCCGGAGTGATAGACCAAGCCCATGGCGCGGAATCTCACGTGGCGTCGGCATGGTCATGGACAGGTAGCGGGTGTGGTGCGGAATGTACGCCCTGAAAAGGGCTCGGAGCGGGCTCTGGCAGGCACGAAAGTGCGCGTCAACGGGTCATGGCATATCGGGGGCCATGCCTTCGCCATAATCGAAGTTGGCGCCCACCAGGGTGAGGCTGCGCATGTGCGTGACCAGCGCCTCCATTTCACGTCGCGAGACGGTTTCATAATGGCTGGGCATGTTAAGATGTGCGGTGCCCGAAGGGTTGATGCCGCGGATTCCGAACGCGACGGCCGCGAGTAGCTCGTCGTCTGAACGGTCCAGAAAGGTGGCCACGGCGGCTTCCACGTCCTCACCGGGCGGCACGAGCACCTTGAATTCGTTGGCGCCGGCCGAGTGACAGTTCGAGCAACCTGCTTCGGCATAGGCATCGGCGCCGTTCCTGCCTTTGTCAGCCGCCGCTTCGACGCAGCTCCAGCCGGCGCAGGAGTTCACGCCACGACAATCATGCACAAACAGTTCATTCCAGGGGTGCATGTGCATCCCACGGCAAGCCACGGTGCCCGAACAACTGGCGTGCACGAGCACGACGCCCGGGTGAGCCGTGGCGCTGTCCAGTTGCGCCGAGCGCTCGCATGCGGCCGAGAACTCGGCGAACGAGATTGTACCGTCATCGTCTGCGTCCATGATCCCAACGGCCTCTGCATACCGATTCTCGCCCAATGCGGGCATATCGTCGCCATCGCAGTCTGAGTCGACGCCGTCGAAAGAGCGCTCGCGGGCGCCGGGATAAATGGACGAGTTGGTGTCGTCGCAATCGTCGGCGCCTGGCAGAAACCCATCCAGATCACGGTCGGGGCCGACCGTGATGTCGGTGCCCGTATCGGCGGTCGGGCCGAGTGATGGCTGCGCGTTGTTGGAGTCGTCGCAGCCGATCAGTGTGACGAGCAGCGAGAACAGTAGAAGGGAGCCGTTTGCACTGGTTTCCATACGGGTTCTCGGGGAGCAACAGAAGCAAAGCCAGAATTGAGGAACAAGAGAGGTGGACAGCGCGCGAAGCCATCACGGAATACGCGCGTTGGGCGGTGGCGTCGATGCGGCAAAAGAGCGCAGCGGCGTTTGTTCGCCAGGGTCTGAACCGATGCCGCCTCGTCCTGAATCGCCAAGGCAAGACATATGCGTCGCATCGGACAGCTTGATGTCGCAAAACCGCCGACCATTGATCGCGAAGCTGTCGCGTCTTCGTCAACGTAGGCTGTTTAGTAGGAGGCTGCGTTTCTTCGTTTGTGAGCATACAATGTTGTCACGATTTTCGGAGGCTCTTCGCGAGCGTCTTCGTACGGGTCCCGGCTGGCACGTGACTTTGTGGGCAACCGTGGCTGCATTCGCGACCTATTTTTGTATGTATGCGTTCCGAAAGCCCTTTGCAGTGGGGTCGTGGGCGGGTGAGGGTGTGTGGGACTCGGATGTGCAACTGAAAACCACACTGGTAGTCGCACAGATTCTGGGGTACGCGTCCTCTAAACTCGTGGGGATCAAGTTTTGTTCAGAGTCGACGGGGCGTGGCAGGGCGTGGCTGTTGCTGGGCCTGATTGTGACGGCCGAGCTTGCCCTGCTGCTGCTGCCGCTGCTGCCGCGTGATGCGGCATTTCTGGCGTTGTTTCTGAATGGATTGCCACTGGGAATGGTCTGGGGCCTCGTGGTGTCTTATCTGGAGGGCCGTCGCAGTTCTGAAGTACTGATGGCCGGGCTCTCGGTGTCGTTTATTGTGTCGAGCGGGGCTGTGAAAGACGCCGGTTTGTGGTTCATGGCGGCGGGGGTCGCCGAGGGCTGGATGCCCGCGGTCACTGGTCTGGCATTTCTTCCTCTGTTTCTTGCGGCCGTGTGGATGCTCGAAGTGATTCCGCCACCTTCGGCCGATGACGTGCGTGACCGTTCGCCCAGAACAGCGATGGACGCCGCGTCGCGAAGTCAGTTTCTTCGACGTTATGGCTGGGGGCTTGTGGGTCTGGTACTGACGTATGTCCTTCTGACGGGCTACCGTGATTACCGCGATAACTTTGGTGTGGAGATTCTGGCTGAGCTTGGAGCGGCGCACTCGGGTGGAGCGTTCTCGCGCACTGAACTTCCGATCGCCCTGCTGGTGCTGGCGATTATGGGAGGATTATCCTGGATACGGAACAACACGGTGGCGCTGGCCTTTACCTTTTTTCTGGTGGGTGTTGGCTGCACCCTGCCGTGGGTGGCTGGCATCCTGCGGGGGCTGGGTGTGATTGGGCCCGTGGGCTGGATGTTGCTGGCAGGCTTTGGATGTTACCTGGCCTATGTACCCTTCAACAGTGTGTTGTTTGATCGACTGATGGCGCACACGCGCGCACCCGGTAACGCGGTTTTTGCGATATATCTGGCCGATACCAGTGGGTATCTGGGGGTCATTGTGCTGCTCGTGGCATCGGACCGTCTGGCGGGCGTGGGGCAGCGTCTGGCGTTTCTGGACCAGTGGGGGCTGCTGCTGGCTATCCTTGGTCCTGCATGCCTGTTGTGTAGTACGTTATTCTTTGGCTATCGCAGCCGGGTTCATTTGGACTCGGGGCGTTTCTCACCCTGACTGGAGCGAATATGAATCCGCGCGCAGTGATCTTTGACTGGGCAGGTACGACGGTGGACCATGGCAGTCGGGCCCCCATTCTCTCGTTCATGCACGTCTTTCGAGAGCATGGTATTTCGGTCACCGAAGCCGAGGCGCGGGTGGCGATGGGGCGCGACAAGTGGACGCACATTCAACAGACGCTGGCGATGTCGTCCGTATGCGCATCTTTTCGGGCATCCTTTGGTCGGTCTCCGCAGGACTCGGACGTGGACGAGCTGCACGCGACGTTCAAGGCGACGCAGGTGTCGCTGGTCGCTGCCGGGTGCGAGCCGATTGCGGGTGTGGTGCCCATGGTGCAGCAGCTGCGATCGCGTGGAGTTCGGGTGGGCTCGACGACGGGGTATTCACGCGCGATCATGGAAGCGCTGATGCCGATGGCGGCCGAACGTGGCTACGCACCAGAGTGCTGCATGACGGCGGACGATGGACCTGCGGGCCGCCCTGCGCCATGGATGTTGTTCAGGGCCTGCGAGGCTCTGCAGGTATACCCTGTCTCTTCGGTCATTGTCGTCGACGACACCGTGGTGGGGATGCAGGCGGCACGAAATGCGGGGATGGTGGCAGTTGGTGTCGCCGCGACCGGTAATCTGGTGGGGCTCGCAGCAGACGCGTTCGCGCAGCTGCCGGAAGCCGAGCGCGAACGGCTCGTGGGACAGGCGCGGGCCGCGCTGCTCGAGGCCGGCGCGCACCTGGTGATCGACTCGGCCGCAATGTTGCTGGAGCAGGTGATCGACAACGGCGCGTGGCTAAGCCACTGAACCCTATTCGGGGCAGGGTGTCAGGTAAAGCCGGATATCGCGCACATTGTGTGTGCTACCCGAAAAGATGCTCCACGGTGCGGACTGCAGTCGGGCCTGTTGGCCCGTCCAGCGTGCCAGCGTCTTGCCCATGGGCAGGGCTGGCACGTTCCCGGCGCTGAAACCATACCGAAACCCGGGGTCATACTCTGCCGACGTGCGTTCGCGGGTGGATGGGTTTCCGGGCGGACGAAAGTCCTGTGGCGTTCCGTCGTTCGACGCTACGACGAAGACGGGGTTGGTAATCGCGATGGGTGTAATGGGGAACGCGGGCGGCGGAGCGAGCGCGCTGTCGCTGTCGGTGTCGAGGCCCAGCGGGCCGGCAAGACTCCCCACTGCATCGGTTAGCAGGAGCGGTGGCAGTTCCAGAGGACGCACAATGGGAAAAAGACTCTGCGTTCCCGACACTTCGACCACAAACCACGCGTCACCGAATCGCTCTCTCGGCGTGGTGGCATCTTCCTGAATGACGGGGAGCGAAAGCGTGAGAGACAACAGCAGCGGGTCGGCGGAAAGATCACGTGCGGGGTCGATCTCCTGCACATGCACGATCGCTGAATTGCGGATTACCACCAGTCGATCCAGCCCGATCCACGGGGGTGCCTGAACGCGAATCTGGACGTTGACCGTTCCGTCGGTGCTCACGGCGGTATTTCCCGGGAGTACGCCCGCGGCGGTAAAGTCAATCATGGGGCCGTTTGTCGCGAGCACGTGTGCGTTCCTGATGGAGGCCAGCAGCTCGTCGAGCGAGAAGCCACGCGTCTGGTCGATGGAAACGCGAATCATGGAGCGAAAATAGCCGGCTTCCTCGTCGAGCCCGTGAGAGTCGCTGGTGCCCAGGCCGGTGGGACGATAGCCGAGGTTGAGTAGGTTGAACCAGTCGTCGACCGCCCCTGGAAACTCGGGTTGTTGTTCATCGTCGACCAGAATGGCGCCGGGCTCTGATCGGGCGGGTACAAGCTCTTCGGGGGTCTCGAGTGGGATTCTATGGTGATGAATTTCCCAGAAGAGTTTTCCATTCAGGATTTCCATCGCATCGAAATCAAAGGAAAATTGTGAATTTCCTTCCTCGTCGACAAACGCACGCCCCGACGGAGACAGAAACGTGTCGAGAAAACCGGGCGGAAGATAATCCATGGTGAAAGCGTCGCGACGGTACTGGTCAAAATATCCAATGATCTGGTCGCGGGGATGGTTGACCTGAACGACGGGCTCATAGCCGGCAGCGCCTCGGCTCCTGACATCCGCAAAGAGTTCATCGGGTGTTCTGCGCGCCCATTCGAACGCGCCGCGTGCGACCTCATCCAGCTGATATTCCAGCGGATAGGCGTTGAAGTGTCCCGACTCGAGCGTCGTGAGCTCAAGCCCGACCGTGGTCAACAACCAGTCCACCAACCCAGTCTCCCGGAGTGCCTGCTCGTAGTTGGTTACGAAATTATGGTCTGTTGCGACGACCCATTCCAGCCCTTCGGCGGCCGCTGAGCGGACGCGCGTGTTCAGGGGTAGAGCGGAGTCAATCGAATTGACCGTGTGCATGTGCATGTCGCCCGCGATCCAACCATCGGTGTCGACGACGCGTGAAATGGTGTGGGTCAGTGACGGGGTTTGTCCAGGAGCGACGACGACGTTCTCTCGGTAGGCGTCGTACTCCGGGCCACGACTACTCCAGATTTCGTAGATCCCTGGGCGCAAGGTCAGCCGTGCAATACCATCGGTATCGGTAAATCCGACCGCCTCAATGTAGCGCAGTGTATCGGGTTGCGAAGGGTCGTCGGGAACCATATCGGTGGTCAGGAAGGGCTCCCCCAGCCGCAGGTTATAGAGGAAGGTGGCCGGGTCCTGTCCGGCGCGGTCGGCTGGGATGAATCCGACGGCGGTCACTTTGGCAGGCAGGGCGGCACCGTTTTCGGCGTCGTGCACCCGGACCGAGAGGCTCCCGCTCGCAGGCGCATCAAGGACGAGACGGGTCTGCTCCGCCCCGGTGATCTCGAACCTTGTAGGTGCGTCGTTCGGTCGCCCGTTCCCCACCACCTGAACCTGGTATTGCCCGGGTGGGAGTTGGCCCTGAAAACTGCCGAGCGCACGCGTGGTGTACTGCGCGAAGGGGCGTGGGTCGAAATCGTCGAATACCTGTGAAACCAGCACTGAGACACCGGTCACAGGCTGGCCACTCAGCTCGTCGATGACCTGGCCCGAGAAGGTTCCCTGCGGTGCGTTACGAATGCGCAGCACCTGATCCACAATACTGCCTACGTCGCCGTCTCCGATGATGAAGTACCGTCGCACGGTGAACGTCTGGCCCGCAGGAAGCACCGACGGTGCCTGCCCATGGAACACGCCAAGAAAACCGCTGGCAATAAAGGGAACCAGCATGGAGCCGCGATTGACGGGTACATCGGGCGCCTCAAACAGCTCCCGTTTGGACCAAACATAGTTGTCGTCGCTCTCTTCGGCGAGCAATCCGTACGAGACGCCGTCTCCTCGAGACGCGACCCAGTCCACAACAATGCCGGGGAAGGCCGGCCACTCGATTCCCCGTTCATAAGAGCGCTCCAGTCCAAACCGAACATCGAAGCCCTCACCCGGCAAGAATACGTTCGCAAGCGCGCCGTAGAGCGCTACATCGCCGATGGGAACGGTAAATCCTTCCAGATCGAGTCCAAGCAGTCCCAACAGGGTTCGGGCATCGGCGCCGGGAAAGACCAGCTCGCGCTCGCCGGTATTGGTGAGCGAGAAGGAAACTCTCACCCACTGTTCACCGGGATGCAGTTCATAGCGCTGTTCGTAGCGAACGCTTTGTTCGGAGTCGCCGTCCAGGTAGTCGGTGTGGCTCCCGATCGCCGCACGGTTGAGCACGCCCACGAGCTCCAGAAAGTCGCCCGCGCTGCCCGAGGCAACGACCACGGCAGGTCCGCCGTCTGTGCCGTCCGACTCGACGGTCACCTCGTCAACGGCCATGGCCTGCAGAAAGAAGGCTGGGAAGAACTCGCCAAACGCGTCCTGCCCGCGCCCTGCCTGCTGGTTGCCAATGTCATTGGCGTCGACCAGCGCGGCGTCGATGATGGACCCGCCGTAAACACCAAAGCCACGGGAGTAGCCGGGGGCCTGGACGACGATTCGCACCAGGTCATTCTCCATGACCACGTCGCCGGGCTCGCCGAGCGCTCGGGGGCCGCCAATGAGTTGGTCGCGGTGCGTGGCGACGTACGCACGGGAGCGCGACTCGCGTTCGCTGCTCTCACAAGCCGCAAGCAGCGCCGCGACACAAACGAACAGCACGTACAGCAGGCACCACACCTTGGAGCGATAGCAATGTCTGGCTACAGGCATGGCGCGCATCACGGAAACACCACCTGCAAAAGACACTCCAATCGATTGTTGTCGACCTG
>JAGWVZ010000717.1 GCA_018970625.1 Myxococcales bacterium
TACCCGGGAGTTCACCGCCGGCGAACCCTCTACCATCGTCTGGTGGCGCCTGTTTCAGGCCGTCCCTATCGATCTTCAATTCGGTCTGCTCGCGCTCTCGTCCTGGCTGCTCTTTGGCGGTCTCGCGGTTCGCCGCCGAGCGACTGGGCTCGTGCGTGACGCGGCACTGGTCGCGGTCATCGGAGGCGTGCTGTTGTCGCTGTTCGCAGGATTTGTGGCAGGAGGACGCGCCTGGACGGAGTGGAACGTCTCGCCCGCAGTGGTTGTCGCGAGCGACCCATTGTGCCGTGAGGCGCCCGACGAACTTGCCCGAACGCGCACGCACCCCAACCTGTACCCGGGGGTCATGAGCGCGGTGCGTTCAGAACGCGACACATGGCTTGAGCTGGAGCTACCCGGCGGTGACCGCGTCTGGGTCACACGAGACGTGGTGTGGCGTCCCGACCCATCGTTGCGGTGAGGTCCAAACTCGACTGCGCCTACCAGCCGTAGGTGAAGCCAAACGACATCATGGGGTAAGCGACGTTGTAAACACCGTTGTTTACCGGATGGCTGGGGTTGATCCCCGGGGTATTGCACTGATCAACCACGGCCTGACCGCTCGGGGCTGGGTCATTACAGACCCAGAGAGGCGTCTGCAGTTCGTATTTTCCGTTTGTGACGGTACGCTCAGGTGACCACACATAACCACCGGCAAGATCGAGTGCGACCGGTCCGAGGTGGTAGCTGAAGCCGAGTGTCCCGACGACACGGGTGAAGGGCAGGAAGTCGAGGTTTGTGTACTCGTTCGGGCTGGACGAGCTCTCGTACATGCCACCCACGCGGAACACCGGTCCGTTCCCGTTTTCGTTACGCAACGCCGAGATGTCTCCACCCAGACGCACCGACACGGAGTCGTTGTAATAACGGGGCAGAAAGAGGTTGCCCAGCGCCTGAGGCGCAATGGAGTCACCTTCGACGCGGAGCGTACCATCCAGCTCTACGCGAAAGCCGTCGTTTACGTGCCAGCCCTCGTACACGACGTTGGCCTCGACATCGAAGATCTCACGGCCGGTCGCATCGCGGTGGGTGTATTGTCCGCCCACTCGCAGCACATCGGGCAACCAGGTGGTAAGGGTAGCACCCGGGTCGTCGATGTTCGGGTTCTGGGCGGCCAGCTCGTCAGGGTAAATGACGCTGATCTCGCCATTGGCGCGAATGCGGAACCGCGGCCTGAAGCTCGCGCCAAACGAGAGCGAGTCGTTGGGTTCCCACAAGAGCCCCAGAATACCGGTGGCGGTAGCGCCTGCGACCTCAAGCGTGTTGGGGGTATACACCTGCGGACGCTCCTCGGACTGAAGGTTCGCCGAACCAGGGCCCGAGAGACCGTCCACACCGATGTCGTAGTCGACCATGAGCACGGCGGCCTGCGCTGTAAGGCCGACGCTCAGGTTGGCCGCGTCAATTCGATAGGCCGCGGCAAGGCTCGGGAAGAACAGCAGCAGGTCCGAATTGACGATCATGTAGCTCTGCCCGCCCCGCCGGTTGGTGTAGGAGTTTGGGTCCTGAGTAGGCGGCGTCGTCAGCATCTCGTCGTACGACATCTTGCCAATCGCGGGAGGCCCGTACACACCGACACCGAAGGTCCAGTCCTCGAGTCCGAAATTGTGCGATGCAAAGAGCATGGGCGCCGGAAACCAACCTTGCTTATTCGTCTCTTCGCGAAAGGCGATCTCACGATAAATGATCGACTCTGGGTCTACATCTGGCGTGATCACGTGATTGGCGCGCTGAAAGCTCGCGTTCGAGCGCATCAGGTTCAGGTTCAGGGTCACCGCGGGGCCGCGCACCCGGGTCAGGGCCGCCGGATTATAGTAGATGGCGCTGGGTTCATCGACGCCCGCTACATAGGCGCCGCCGCGACCCATCGCGCGTGGTCCGTTCTCGCCAACCTCAAACCCTCCGGCCATCGCGGCAGAAGGCAAAAGGCAAAACAACGCCACCAGACGGCAATCCAAACGCTTCATTCGTGCTACTCCAGCAACTTGTTCACCAGGGAAGCGCCGCAAGTCGCTGAACGGTGGCTCAGTGTCAAGGTAACGCGGGTGACGCAACGCGTTAAATCACACGTTTGCAGGGGTCAGGCCCCC
>JAGWVZ010000718.1 GCA_018970625.1 Myxococcales bacterium
CCCACATGCTGCGCGTGAATTCGAATCTGGTGCGTGCGACCTGTGTGCAGGGTCACCCCGCACAAGGTCAGCCCCTGACTCACCGCCAGGCGCCTGATGCTGGTGTGCGCGGGTTTTCCCGTTTCCGTCACGCCGAGTTGCCGCCCCGCGCGGTCCAGCGCGCCCACCGGAGCGGTGACCTCCAGACGCTCGTGGGCCAGCTCGCCCTGCAGCCAGGCAAGATACGTCTTGTTCGCGTGAGGCGCTTGCAGACGCGCCTGCCACAGCGGCACCAGAGATTTGCGACGCACCAGCACCAGCGCACCGCTCGTGTCCGCATCCAGCTGATGCACACACCACACCATGCGGCGATAGTGCTGCATCGCGAACCACTGCAGACAATCCGAATCATCCAGCGTCCGGCCGGCCGTTGGCAAACCGGGCGGTTTGTTCACGACCACGACACCGTCGCTGTCAAACAACACACACTCGGCAAAGGGCCGGCCATCGGGCAGTCTCGAAGCAGCATCCAGCATGCCAGGCGCTCTCTTGCGAACGTAGCGGGAGTCGTTATGAACCTTCGCCTCTATACCCGATTATGGCGCAGGTGTGGTTTATGAGTCTTGCGGTTCCCTCTCCGTCCGCGTTTCCCACCGAGGCGCAGCTACAGGCGCTGGCTATCTTCCCGCTTGGCGGTGTGTGTCTCTTTCCCAACACAACGCTACCGCTGCACATTTTTGAACCGCGCTATCGCGAAATGGTCCAGCAGGCCATCACAGACTCGGCCCCCATCGCCATCGCCACCATCGATGCCGCCACCGCACAATCGACCCGCCCCGCTGTGTACCCGGTGGCCGGCGTGGGAACCATTGCACACCACGAGCGGCTGCCCGACGGTCGATTTCAGCTTGTGTTACAGGGTGTTGCCCGCGTGAGTCTGGGGCGTGAGCTGGCCGTGGAGACTCCCTGGCGTCAGGTACAGGCCTCTTTGCTCCGTGATCTGGTGCTCGACCCGGCCGCCGTAACCGAACAAACCACCGCCCTGCGCGGCATCTTGCGAAGCCTGGCGCTCACCAACCCCCAGGTGGGGCCGGTATTTGCCCGCCTCGCGACACAGGACGAGCCGCCGGCCCTGTTCGTCGACCGAGTAGCCGACGCCCTCATCCGGGACGCCGACTCACGCATGCAACTCATGGCCGAGCTGCGGGTAGACCAACGTCTGGAACGCGTACTGCAAAGAGCCAGCGAGCTGCTCGCCCGCTTCGCCGGCATGAAGACAAACGCCGTGCGTCATTAAGGGAACGGAAGCCCGCCCCCGGACGTTGGCGTCGCGCAGAAAGGCCCAAGACCCAGCAGGTCGAACGGTGGCTGTCGACACACCTCACCATCGCGGCACGCCGAGTCATCACCCACCGTGCAGCCGTAGCAGGCAAGGGTCTCGGCCGCACCGCCGAACAGGTCCAAGGTCACATTGCAGACCGTCGCCTCGCTGCAGGGAGCCACAAAAGGGTCCGAAGCCGATGGCGTGCTCGTCGCGCCATCCACTCCCGGACACGTCCCCGTCAGGTAGCACCCCACCACAGGATCGCACTGCACCCTGTTTGAACTGCCGGTGTAACCTGCGGCAGCCGCGCGCGAACGACACTGCTCGTCGCTCGTGCAGGCACCCGTCGTCGGCGGGGTAATGCAGGCCGATGTCGCCGCATCGCAAACGCGGGAGGTCGTTGAACAATTCGTGCGGGTCACCACGGTCGAGTAGTCGCAGCTGCCGGCGCTGCATCGACCATTGGCACTGTAACTGACCAGGGTGTTTCCGTCGCACAGCGAGGCCGGACGCGGACAGTCCACCGAGCTCGAGCACTCCGAAGTGTCTTCGACGCAAGCGCCTGCAGCGCACACCTCATTGCTTGCGCACTCGTCCACCAGCGTCTGGGCAGAACCCGAAGCGTTGCACCGATACACGTCACCCGTCGCGCACACCGTGGCGTTCGGTGTGCACACCTGATCCACACACACACCACCCGAACAGTAATCACCCGCCGGGCACGCCGCGGTCGCTTCGGTCAATCCCTGCTCGTCACACGTCACCACAGACCGCTGATCCGCGCTGCAGCGGGTGCTGCGTGGCTCACAAACCCGGCTCC